>RGES01000100.1 GCA_009917805.1 Verrucomicrobiota bacterium | reverse complement strand
AGAGCCTGCCGACGACGATGGACGAAGCCCGCGCGGCCTTGGCCGGCGTGGCCGACGGCGCCTGCCGGATCGTCCATAAGCCCGAGCGCGGCCCGGAGGGCTATCATATCGAGATCCTCGCCAGCGGCATCCGCCTCCACGCGGGCGACGCGCACGGCGTGCTTTATGGAGCGCAGACGCTCCGCCAGATCGCCGAGCAATATCCCGCCGAACTGCCGCACCTCGAGATCACCGACTCCCCCGACCTGCCCGTGCGCGGCTTCATGCTCGACGTCTCGCGCACCCGCGTGCCGACGCAATCCGAGCTCCTCGCCCTGATCCGGGCGCTCGGCCGTCTCCGCGTCAACCAGCTCCAGCTCTACGTCGAGCACACGTTCGCCTTCCGCGGCCACGAGGACGCCTGGAAGGACGCGTCCCCGCTGACGCCCCCTGCCGAACTTCCGCAGCCGGCAGGTGAACATCGGCGGCGACGAGCCGTGGGAGCTCGGGCAGGGCTTCAGCAAGCAGGCCGTCGCCGAACGCGGCAAGCACCGCGTCTATCTCGACCACCTCAAGAAGCTGTGCGCGCTCGGGCGCGAACGCGGCCGCACCGTGCAATTCTGGGGTGACATCCTGCTCGAAGACCTCGCGCTCGCCCAGGACGCGCCGGCCGATGCCGTGCCCGTCGTCTGGGGCTACGACGCCGGCCATCCCTTCAAGGAACAGTGCGGGCGCCTCCGCGAACTCGGCCGCACCTACCTCGTCGCGCCGGGCACCAGCGCCTGGCAGAGCTTCACCGGTCGCCTCGACAACGCGCTGACCAACCAAGCCGAAGCCGTCGGCGCCGCCGTGCGGCATGAGGCCCGCGGCATCCTGCTCACCACGTGGGGCGACAACGGCCATCACCAGCCGTGGCCGACGTCGTGGCTGCCGATGACCGCCGGCCTCGCGCAGGCCTGGGGCTTCGCCGCCAACGCCAAGACCGACTTCGCCGCCGGCTGCGCCATCCTCGGCGGACTTTCCGCGACGGAAGGCATGGTCGTCGCCGCCGCGCTCACGCAGCTCGGCACGCTGGACGGACGCATCGCCAAGGCCAACCGCAACAAGAGCCTCACCTGGGATTTCCTCACCGCCAAGCCGGACGCGCTCGCGAAGTTCACCGAAGGGGTCAGCGCCGCGGAGATCGCCGCGTCGCAAGCGCACCTCGCCGAAGCCGAGGGCCTGATCGCGAAGATCGCCGACGCGACCCTCCGCGACGAGCTCTCCCTGGGCGCCCGCCTCGCCGGCGCCGGCCTGCGTCGGGCCGCCGGGCAGACGATCGCCGCCGATGAGCGCGCCAGCCTGACGAAGGAATACGAGGCCGTGTGGCTGCGTCGCTCCCGCCCGGGCGGATTGGCCGAGAGCGCGGCCGGGTTGTTCGGGTGAAGAGGTAGGGACGCGATGACATCGCGTCCGCCCGGGGATTCGAACGGATGCGATGTCATCGCATCCCTACCTCTCATATTTACCCTAACCTCATCCTTGTTGCCACCCCTCCGTGAGAAGGCATCGTGAGCTCACCCCGTGGAAAGCCTCCGTCCATTCTTCCGCCATGCCGCGCTCCTCGTCGGCGGCGCGTTCGTCCTCGGCGCGCAGACCTTGCCTCCGCTGGTGATTCCCAAGCCGCCGGCCGACGTCTCGCCCGACGCGCTCTTCGCCGGCACGGTGCCGAAGCTCGAACTTCACATCTCCAAGGAGAACATCGACAAGCTGACCAAGAGCCCCCGCGACTACGTCACGCTGACGATCAAGGAGCCGGGCTTCGCCGACCTCGAGAAATGCTCGGTGAAGCTGAAGGGGTCGGCCGGCAGCTTCCGCCAGATCACCGAGGACCGCCCGGGCTTCTCGCTGCGGACCGCCAAGTCGAAGAAGCATCAGGAGTATCGCGGCCTGACCAAGTTCCAGCTGAACAACTGCGCGCAGGACGGCACGATGCTGCTCGAGATGATCGCCGGCGAGATGGCCCGCCGCGCCGGCGTGCCCGCCTCGCGCTGCACGCACGCCTACGTGGTCCTCAACGGCAAGCCGCTCGGCACCTATGTCCTCAAGGAAGGCTTCAATGGCGAATTCCTGCGCTATTTCTTCAAGGATACCAGCGGCCACCTTTATGACGGCGGCTTCGTCAACGAGATCGACGGCCCCATCGAGGTGGACCACGGCGACCCGGACGAGAAGGTCCGCCTGACGGAGCTCATCGGGGCGACGAAGGAAAGGAACCCCGTCCTGCGCCTGCAGCGGATGGACCGCGTCCTCGATATCGACGCCTACTTCCGCCATCTGGCGCTGGAGCAGATCCTCTGCCACTGGGACGGCTATTCCTTCAACCATAACAACTATCGCTTCTACGAAGACCCTTCGACCGGGAAGTTCACCTTCATCCTGCACGGCATGGACCAGGTCTTCGGCGACGACCGCTGGTACGTCTTCCGTCAACCCGGCTCCCTGGTGCCCAACGCGCTGCTCGGCGATCGCGCGATGCGCGATCGCTACCGCACGCAGTTCTTCGCCGTCTACGACAAGAACATCCGCTCCTTCGACTGGTCGAAGCGCATCCTGGAGCTGGCCGCCAACACCAAGGCCAAGCTGACCCCCTTCGACGTCGAGGAAGCCAAACGCTTCGACCAGCGCGGCAAGGACGCCGCCGACCGCGTGAAGCATCGCCTGGACGCCGTCCGCGCCCAGCTCGACGACGTCGCCCAGCTGCGTTCCCTCGGCGGCAAGGCGAACCTGGCGAAATACGCCTGGGAACGCCACGCCGACGAGAAGGAGGCGGACGAACGCGAGCAGGACAGGCGCGCCTGCTTCCACCTGACGGCCGGACCGAAGAAGGGCGGCGATTTCCGCCTCCAGCTCGCGATCGGACCGGGCCGTTACCGCCTGACCGGCATGGTCAAGACCGCCGGCGTCGTCGCCGGCAAGGATGAGAAGGACCGCGGCGCCCGCCTCCGCATCTCCGGGATGAGCGGCGTGCCCGCCCTCGCCGGCACCGGCGACTGGAAGCAGGCCGCCGTGGAATTCTCGGTCGCCGACGCGGATCCGGTGCTCGTGCTCGAACTGCGCGCCGAGGCCGGCGAGGCCTGGTTCGACCGGAATTCCCTGACCCTCACGCGCATCCCCTGACCATGGAGATCGCCGCACGCTTCGAGCTGAAATACGTCCTGCCCGTCGCCGAACGCGACGCGCTCCTGGCGCGTTTCGCCGACCGGTTCCGGCCGGACACCGTCGGAGCGCCGGACGGCCGTTATCCCGTGGTGAGCCTTTACTGCGACACCGCCGACCGCAAATGCCACTGGGACACCTGGCGCGGCGTGCCGGCGCGGCGCAAGCTGCGACTCCGCCTCTATGGCACGCCGGACGGCCGGCTGCCCGCAGCCGTGTTCGTCGAGATCAAGCATCGCGACGGCGGCGAGGGCGCCAAGCGGCGCGTCGCGACGCCGCTGGAGCCGGCGCTGGCGCTGGTCAACGGCGGCGAGATCCCGGCGGCCGCCCCGGGCGACGCGCGCATCCTCGAGGAAGCCCGCCGTCTCGTGACGGAGGACGGCTTCCGTCCCGTCTGCCTGATCCGCTACGACCGTCACGCCTACCGGTTCATGGGCGCGGACGGCGGCGAACAGCTCCGGGTCACCTTCGACCACGGCGTCCGCTGCCGCTTCGACGACCTGGTGCCCAGGCCCGCGGACGACCGGTGCGCCTTGCCCGTGCTCGCCGACGGCCTCTGCCTGATGGAAATCAAGGGCGCGACCGCGGCCCCCTACGACTTCGCGGCCTACCTTTCTTCGCGCGGAATCTTTCCTCGCTCCTTCAGCAAATATTCCGAGAGTGTCCGCCGATACGGCGCCACCCCCGCCCTTTCCGCCTGATGCACCTCCTCCCCCGCCTCCTCCTCGCCGCCGAACCCGCGACCGATCCGATCGCCCGCGTCGTCGCCGACCATGCCGACAAGCCCGGCGTGAAAGAGATCCTGTTCGCGATCCTGTTCAGCTTCGCGCTCAACGCCCTTGTCGCCTGGACGTACAAGCGGACCTACCGCGGCACGCGCTACTCGCAGGACTACGTGCACACCCTGCTCATCCTCGGCACCGTCGTCACCCTCGTCATCCTCGTCGTCATGGGCAACATGGCCACGGCGTTCGGCATGTTCGCGGCCTTCTCGATCATCCGCTTCCGGCGCAACGTCGGCCAGTCGCGCGACATCGGCTTCATCTTCCTCGCCATGGGCACCGGCCTGGCCGTCGGCGCCCGCCAGTATCAGCTCGCCGCGATCACCGTGCCCCTCGTCTGCGCGATCATCTTCGCGCTCGCGCAGGCGAACCTCTTCTCGTCGTTCAAGGGCTCGCACATCCTGCGCATCCGCGTCGGCACCGACGTCGACTACGACCAGGCCTTCGCGGCACCGTTCGCGCAGCACCTCTGGCCCTAACCCTATCGGGCTTCGCCCGCCTCAGTCTCCGCCCTTGGAAGGCTTGCCGGTGGAGGAGAAGAACTCCTTCACGCGGGCGCGGAGATAGTCGCGGTTCAGCTTGGCGATGACGTCGAGCGTGATGCTCTTCGGGCAATGCGCCTGGCACTCGCCGTAGTTCGTGCAGTTGCCGAAGCCGGCTTCGTCCATGGTCTTCACCATGGCGAGGGTGCGGCGGTCGCGCTCGGCCTGGCCTTGGGGCAGGATGTTGAGGTGGTTGATCTTGGCGCCGACGAAGAGCATCGCGGAGCCGTTCTTGCAGGAGGCGACGCAGGCGCCGCAGCCGATGCATTCCGCGGCGTCCATGGCCTCGTCGGCGACGGGCTTGGGCACCGGGATGTTGTTGGCCTCGGGGGCGGAGCCGGTGCGGACGGTGATGAAGCCGCCGGACTGGATCACCTTGTCGAAGGCCGAGCGGTCGACCGCGAGGTCCTTGAGGACCGGGAAGGCGCGGGCGCGCCACGGCTCGACGGTGATCGTCTCGCCGTCGCGGAAGTTGCGCATGTGCAGCTGGCAGGTCGTCACGCCCGGGATCGGGCCGTGGGGCATGCCGTTGATCGTCATCGAGCACATGCCGCAGATGCCTTCGCGGCAGTCATGGTCGAAGGCGAAGGTGTCCTTGCCTTCCTTGATGAGCTGCTCGTTGAGCATGTCCATCATCTCGAGGAAGGACGCCGAGGTCGGCACGGCGGCGAGGGAGTGCTCCTCGAAGGCGCCGGGCTGGCCGCGGCGCTGACGCCAGACGCGCAGCTTGAGCGCGAGGGTGGGTTCTTTTCCGTTGTCCTGGACCATGGTGATTACTTGTAAGAGCGGGTGGAGAGTTGGGTCTCCTCGTAGACGAGGGGC
>RGES01000099.1 GCA_009917805.1 Verrucomicrobiota bacterium | reverse complement strand
AGGCCGAAGGAGAACAGCAGGTTATAATAGCAATAGAGCACGATCGGCTTGTCCGTGCCCGCGCGCACCGCGCGGAGCACGTCGAGCAGGCCGTCGTAGGTCATGCCGCCTTCGAGGGCGCGCTGGGCGGCGAGCTGGTTCGTCAGGCCGTCCGCGAGCGGATCGGAGAAGGGCACGCCCACCTCGAGCACGTCGGCCTTGGAGGCGTCGGCCCAAGTGGTGGAACGGTATACACATCAGACTTAAAATCTGCCGCCGAAAGGCTTACTGGTTCGAGTCCAGTCTTGGGCACGACATGACGAAACAGGCCGCACGGGTGGTGCGGCCTGTCTTCCCGTTGCCGGGACAAATAAGTCCAGAGTCCTAGCTACGGGACTCTGGGGTCGGGTACGGAGAGTTTGAATCCTGATTCCGTTAGTCGCCCTCGCGACTGATGCGTCCTTTATAAGGGAGGCTCTTACCTGAGTGAAATTGACCGAGGGTGTTGTGCTCACCCCGGGGGGTGTTGTCAACGGCTTCCTCCGAAATCCTCAGGAATATGACAGAAAAGCCCGTTGGAAGGCGATTAAGGCCTCCAATCCGGGGCGGATTCGCTCAGCGTTTCAGGCTGAAGGGCGTGAAATCGGTGTCGGTGTCGAACGTGTCGACGCCTTCGGCCTGCTTCAGCCTGGCGCAGACCACGGTCGTCACGGGGGTCATCACGACTTCCACGAGCACCTTGAAGATCCAGTTCGCGAACATCACCGCGAGGAGCGTCGCGGGGCTCCAGATGCCGACGAAGGCGAGCGGGTAGAAGATCAGGCTGTCGACGCCCTGGCCGACGACCGTCGAGCCGATGAAGCGGGCCCACGGGTGCTTGCCGCCCATGCGCACCTTCATCTTGGCGAGCACGTAGGAGTTGAGGAAGTCGCCGACGCAGAAGGCGATGATCGAGCCGACGGCGATACGCCAGCCGCCGCCGAAGCAGGTGACGAGCGCCGGTTGCAGCTGCGCGCTGAAGGGCTCGTTCGGGCTGGCCGGCATCGCGAGCACCACCCAGGTCATCACCGTCGCGAAGAGCATCGCCGCGAAGCCGGCCCAGATCACGCGGCGGGCGAGGGCGTAGCCGTAGACTTCGGTGAGGATGTCGCCGAAGATATACGAGAGCGGGAAGAACAGGTTGCCCGCCCCGAAGTCGGTCTGGCCGAAGAAGGGCAGGTCGAGCTGCACGACCTTCGCCGGCCCGATGAGGTTCGAGCAGAGCAGCACCGCCACGAACGCGCCGAGGATCAGGTCGTAGTAGCGGAAGCTGCGCGGCATGGTGGCTAACTTGGAGGATTATGTGCCGGAGGCCAGCGGAGCCTTCGAAAAATCAGCGGCCGAGGGCGGCCTTCAGGAAGGGTTCGAAGATGTCGGCCTGGCGGTAGAAGCCGAGGTCGCTCGCGTGCGAGCCGTCCGTGGCGCCGTCGTTGTCGTCGCCGTAGAGGTGGTCGCCGGGCACGTAGGACAGGCCCTTGACGCCTTCCTTCACCAGCTGTTCGTAGGCGGCCTTCAGCGCGGCGTGGTTCTCGTCATGGAACTTGCGGCGCGCGGCGAGGAGCCACGTGTCGGTGTTGCGACGGTCTTCGACGAGGACGATCGGGGTCTCGGGCCGGGCGGCGCGGAGCTGCCTCACGAGGGGCGCGCATTTCTCGGTGACGTCCTTCGGGTTCATGTTCGGCAGGCAGTCGATGACGTAGGCGGCGGCGTCGATGCGCACGAGGAAGTCGCCGACGGCCTGGTCCATGCGGCCGTTGCCGGAGAAGCCGAGGTTGACCACCGGCACGTCGAAGCGGCGGCCGAGGATCGCGGTGTGCACCATGCCCGGGCGGCTCGCGCAGGCGCCGTGCGTGATCGAGGTGCCGTAGAAGACGACGGGTTTCGCGCGCGGCTTGAGGCCTTCGAACTTCTTGCCTTCGGTCACGCCGACGTGGAGGAACTCGACCCCGTTGTAGAGCGGCAGGTAGAGCGCGTATTCGCGTTCGCCCGGATCGAGGTTCTCGGCGATGCGGACCTTCATCTCCTGGGCGGTGGGGCGGACGACCTGCACCCAGCGCCACTTTCCGTCCTTGTCGCGGGCGTAGAGGTCGAGGCCGCTCACGCCGGTGGCCGGCATGTGCGGCAGTTCGAGCTTGGCCTTGGTGACCTTATAGTGGGCGTAGATCGACGTGGCGTCGGTGCGGAAGCGGAACATCTGGCCGGCGCTGTCGCGGCTGAGGCCCCAGACCGCCGGCGTGACCTTGCCGTCGGCTTCGGCGGGCAGGCGGTCGAAGTAGCTCTTGCGCTCGGCCTCGGGGAAGGCCCGGCCTTCGAGGTCGGTGTCGCGCACGTCATGCCAGGCGACCTTCTCGTCCGCGCGCACGGCGTAGCGGTCGACGGCCTTGGGCGCGGCTTTGGCGGCCGGAGCCTTCGCGTCGGGCTTGGCCTGCTGGGCGAAGCCGGCGGAGCCCGCGCAGAGCAGGGCGAGGAGGAGGGCGGTGGTCTTCATGGTCTGTTTAAATCAGAGGGCGGTGCCGGTGGTCAGCGCGATCGCGCGGATCTCGGCGAGCGGCTTCTCGTATTCGTTGAGCGCGGCCACGTAATCCTCGCGGGCCTTGTCGGCGCGCGCGAAGGCCGACTCCGTGGTGGACTTCGTCTTCTCGAGGTTCGCCTGGGCCTTGGCTTCCATGTCTTCGGCGGAAGCGAGGGAAGCCGACGTGATGCGGATCTGCTCCTGCAGGAATTGCAGTTCGCGGACGTCGATGTTCGGCTGGGAGCGGAGCAGGGCGAGCTGGGCGCGCAGCGCTTCGAGGCTCCGCTGCAGGCGGCGGACGCGGTCCGACTCGCGCGTGACGTTCTGCTGCGCGCGGTTCACGAGCGCCTCGGCCTTGGCCTTGTCCTCGAGCGAGCGCTTGTACTCGTCGAAGCGCAGCTTCGTGCGCGGGTAGTTGGCGGCGGCCATCAGGCGGGCGACGTTCTCCTTCGTCACGTAGGGCACCAGATAGCGTCGGTTGTCGATGCGGAGGATGTAGCGGTCGCCGGGCTGATCGTAGAGGATCGGCAACGACTGGGGTGCGTCCGGTTCGGCGGCCCACGCGGGCGCGAGTCCGAGCAGGAGCAGGCAGAGCAGGGCGGGGAGGGCCTTCACCCCTTCTTTTTACGCAGGCCGGCGGAGGGGGTCAACCCGACTCCGGCGGAAATCCGGCGCAAGGCGACATGCTGGCGGATCATCGCCTCGACCTTGCGGCGCATGATGCCGTCGGTGGCGAATTCGCCGACGTATTCGCAGCGCCAGAGCATCACCTCATACGTTTCGCGGACCTTGTCCTCGTCCCGGAGCCGGCGGATCGCTTCCAGCAGGAAGAGTTCGAGACGGTGAAGCGGATCATCCCCCCGCTCCGGGCTCAGGCGGAGCAGCGAGCCCGTGTCGAGGCGGACGGCCATGAACAGGTCGGCCTTGTTACGGAAGTGCCAGTAGACCGCGCCGCGGGTCACGCCGGCCTCCTTCGCCACCTGTTCGAGGGAGGTGTTCGTGACCCCGTCGCGGCTGAAGACCTGCCGGGCGCATTCGACGATTCGGTGACGAGTCAGGGCGGCCTCTGCTTTGGTCTTGCGAGCCATGATGGGGCAAATAGATTTACATACATGTCTGTATGTAAATTCGGGGCTGTCGAGGTCCTTCTGTCTTTCTCCCTGCTGGCGGTCCTGTCGGGCTGCAAGCCGGCCGAGGCGCCGACGATGCCTCCGCCCGTGGTGAACCTGCTGGTCGTCAACCCGGCTCCGGTGCCGCAGTCCGTGGAAGTCACGGCCCAGGTGGAAGGCACCCGCGAAGTCGAGGTGCGCGCCCGCGTGACCGGCATCCTGCTCGCCCAGTCCTATCAGGAAGGCGCCGCCGTGAAGGCCGGCGACCTGCTCTTCAAGATCGACCCGGCTCCTTATGAGGTCGCCCTGTCGCTGGCCAAGGCGCAGCTGCTGCAGGAGAAGGCGCGTTTCGAGCAGGCCTCGGCCGAGGCCGCCCGCCAGTCCGCCTTGCTCAAGGCCAACGCCGCGAGCCCCAAGGAGGCGGCCGACAGCAAGTCCGCCGCCGCCGCCGCGGAAGCCGCCCGTGACGTCGCCGCCGCCAAGGTCCGCGCCGCCGAGCTCGACCTCTCCTATTGCGAAGTCCGCGCGCCGATCGCCGGTTACACCGGTCGCCTGAACCGCTCCGAAGGTTCGCTCGTCGCGCCCGGTGCCGACAGCCTGCTGACCACCGTCGTGCAGCGCGACCAGGTCTGGGTGCGTTTCGGCCTCTCCGAGCAGCAGTTCGCGCGTCTCTTCCAGGGCGATGCCGCCGCCGCCGCGCAGGCCGCCGTCGACGTCCTGCTGCCGGACGGTTCCGCCTATCCTGTCGCCGGCAAGGTGAACTTCGTCGCCGCGCAGGTCGAAGCCCGCCTCGGCACCGTGCAGATGCGCGCCGAGTTCGCCAATCCCAAGGCCGTGCTCCTGCCCGGACAGTATGTCCGCGTGCGCGTCCGCGGCCGCACCTTGCCCGCCGCCTTCGTCATCCCCTCCGCCACGCTCATGCAGTCGACGCAGGGACGTTTCGTCTGGCTCGCCGACGACAAGAACCTCGCCGTCATGGCGCCCGTGGTCGTCGACGAGATCGCCGGCCCGACCGCCGTGATCCTCAGCGGCCTCAAGGCCGGGGACCGCCTGGTCACCGACAATCTCCAGAAGGTGCGTCCCGGCGCGCCCGTCGTGCCGCGTCCGGCCGCCGTCGCCCCTTCCGCCAAGTAACGCACCCCGATGTCCTGGGAATTCTTCGTCCGTCGGCCCATCTTCGCGTCCGTCCTCTCGCTGATCGTCGTGTTGGCGGGGCTGCTCGCGTTCAAGGTGCTGCCCGTCGCGCAGTATCCCCAGATCGCGCCGCCCGTCGCCACCATCACCGTCTCGTACCTCGGCGCCTCGGCCGAGACGCTCATCAAGACCGTCGCCGCGCCCATCGAGGAGGAGATCAACGGCACCGACAACCTGCTGTATTATTCCTCCACCGCGTCGTCGACCGGCCTGCTCACGATCAACGTCACCTTCGAGCCCGGCGCGGACCCGGACCTCTGCATCATCAACCTCACGAACCGGGTGAAGATCGCGGAGTCGCGCCTGCCGGACGACGCGCGCCGCCTGGGCGTCATCGTGAAGAAGCGTTCCAACGACATCCTCATGGCGATGTCGGTCATCTCCAAGGACGGCACGCGCGATTCGATCTACCTCAGCAACTACGCCTCCATCAACCTCGTCGACGAGATCAAGCGCGTCCCCGGGGTCGGCGACGCCGGCGTCTTCGGCGC
>RGES01000098.1 GCA_009917805.1 Verrucomicrobiota bacterium | reverse complement strand
CGACCATTGCCAGGACAGCAGCATGACCGACGGCGGCCAGATGCACGAAGGCGCCTGGTCCCTCCGCCTCGGCCTCCGCGGCCTCCCCCGCGCCGCCGAGGAGATCGTGGCGTCGAGCGACTGCCTGCTCGCCGAGCTCACCAAGGCCCGCATCCACCTGCAGCACCTTTCCTCCGGCGGTTCCGCCGAGATCGTCCGCCGCGCCAAGGCGAAGCAGCTCTCGGTCACGGCCGAGGTCTCCGCGCTGCACCTGCTCCTCACCGACGCCGCGCTGGCCAATTATCCGACGAGCCTGAAGACCAACCCGCCCCTCCGCGAGGACGCGGACCGTCTGGCGCTCATCGCCGCGCTCGTCGACGGCACGATCGACGCGATCTGCTCCGACCACTCGCCCTGCACGGCCACCGAGAAGGACTGCGAGTTCGACCTGGCTCCGTTCGGCGCCGCGACCTTCGAGACGGCCTTCGCGGCCGCCCACACGGCGCTCGTCACCGGCGGCCACGCCGACCTCTCCCTGCTCGTCGCCCGCCTCACGCACGGTCCGGCCAAGGCCCTCGGGCTCGCCGCCGGCACGCTCCAGGCCGGCGCCCTCGCCGACTTGGTCGTCCTCGACCCGAAGGCCGCCTGGACGCCCGCCAAGGGCGACCTGGTCTCGAAATCCGGCAACAACCCGCTCCTCGGCCGCGCCCTCACGGGTCGCGTGCGCGCGACGTTCGTCGGCGGGCGTCAGGTCTTCGGCGCCTAAGCGAAGATGGACGAACTCGCGCAGTCCCTCGAAGCCTTCGGGCCGTGGGACTGGGCATGCGTGGTCGCCAACCTGCTCGTGGCGATCGTCGGCATCTTCGCTTTGAAGTGCTGGCGCAACCTGCCGGGCAAGGCGCCGACGCCTCCGACCATGGTCAGCGACGCGGTCATCGGCCTGTGCGCCGGCCTGCTGTCCTTCGGCATCCTCTTCGGGTTGGTCACGGCCCTCGTCTCGCAAGCCTTCTCCACGCACTTCGGCATCTCGCAGGCACACCTCTTCACCTCCGCGTTCTGCGGCCAGCTCGCCGCCGCCGCGACGATGGTGACCATGGGGGCGCTCGCCCCGAAGACGCTCGGCTGGGCGCCGTCCGTCGAGACCGATGAGCCGAAACCTGAAGGCTCGGCCTTCCGACAGGCAGTCCAAGGCTTCAGCGTGCCCCGCGTGCTCCTCGGGCTCCTGGCGATCTTCGCGCTGGGCCTCGCCGCCACGCTCCTTTGGAAGGGTTTCCATGTCGCCTGGGAACAGCTCTTCGTCCACGGCTGGGCCGGCCAGCCGCCCGCGGACGAGCCGCAGGAGATCGTCGACGCGGTGCTGAAGACCGACGTCGACACGTGGCGCTTCCTCACGATCACCTTGGCGGTCACGATCGGCGCGCCGGTGATGGAGGAACTCGCCTTCCGCGGCATGATCTACCCGGGCCTGCGTCGTATCCTATCCGACTCCAATCAGTGGATCCGCGGCACCCTCTGGCTGGCCATCATCCTACCCCTCGCTTTCTCGCTTTGCTCAGCATTACCCCTCGAAGCATTCGCCGTTCCGCCCGTCGACCCGCAAACGCTGATGACGGTCGACGGAAGCCCCAGCGGGACCAGGAATATCCTGATCCTGGCCAACTCCCTGACCAGATTCGCGGCCGTGTTGATTATCTCGTGCCCATTTGCCTACGGGATCACAAGGCTGACTTCCGAGCGCCAAGGCCGCTGGATCGCCGTCTTCCTCACCGGCGCGCTCTTCAGCGCCGCCCACATGAGCCCTTCCGCCGCCCTCCCCCTGTTCGCGTTCGGCGCCTTCATGTGCCTGGTCCGCGACCGCTACGGCCTGCTGACCTGCATGGCCATCCACTGCAGTTTCAACGCCTGGAACTTAGTCTGGTTGAAACTGGCCCCGAACGCCTCCACGCTCTGAGGCCATGGGCGCCCTCACGACTCTTGCGGACCGCTCGGTCGCCAAGCTGACCGAGGAGGAAATCATCCGCCGCGTGGTGCAGTCGCTCGCCGACGCCGCGCCGGCGTTCCCCGAAGGTCCCGGCGGCGATTGCGCCCACCTGCCGACCACGGGCGGCCGCTCCATCCGGGCGAGCACGATCGACTCGGTGCTGCTCGGACGTCACTTCGACGCCGCGTGCGACGGCATCCGCGCGGGCGCCAAGCTGGTGAACCGCAACCTGAGCGACCTCGCCGCCGCCGGCGCCGTGCCGTCCGACGCCCTGCTTTCGCTGGTGATCGGTCCGGACGTCGACGCGACGTGGCTCACCGACTTCGCCCATGGCGCCGGTCGCGCCGCCGCGAAGGCCGGCCTGCGCATCGTCGGGGGCGACATCTGCCGCGGTTCGAACGGTTCGTTCATCGGCACGCTCGCGCTGCAAGGCTTCGCCCACCGCATCCTGACCCGCAAGAGCTGCGCCGTCGGCGACGCGCTCTTCGTGACCGGCCAGCTCGGCGGTTCGCTCTACGGCAAGCACCTCGACTTCACCCCGCGCCTCGCCGAAGGCGAATGGCTCTGCGGCCACGGCGAAGTCACCGCCTGCACCGACCTCTCCGACGGCCTCGCCAAGGATCTGCCGGGGCTGCTGGGTTCGAAATGCGACGCGCGCATCGACGTCGCGGCCCTCCCGCTGTCCGACGCCGCCAAATCGCTGGCGAAATCCGACGGCAAGCCCGCCTTGGAGCATGCCCTGCAGGACGGCGAAGATTACGAACTGCTCTTCGCGGTCAGCGCCGACCGCGCGGACTTGCTCGAAGCCTCATTCCGCAAGGCCTTCCCGCTGACGCCGCTGACGCGCCTGGGCACGGTCGAAGCCGGCACGGGCCTCGCCCGCGACCTCGCCGACGGCGAACCGATCAAGGTCCGCGGCTTCGGTCACTTCGCCTGAGCGGAAACCCCGCTCACATGCGGAACCGACGGATCGCCACGAACAGGGCGAAGATGAAGGCCGATGCGCCGAAGGTGACCGTCACGGTCTCGTAGGTGGCGAGCAGCTCCAGCACCTGGTCCAGCAGCTTCACGGATTCCTTCGTGTCGCGCTCGGCGACCTCCAAGGCGCTGGTCGCCGCGGTCGCGGTGACCTCGACGTTCTTGTTGTCGGACTTCGTGCCTTGGTCGGTGAAGAGCACGACGCCCGTGTCGGCGGATTTCATCGCGGCCTTGTAGGCTTGGAACGAGGACTGGATGCCGACGGTGGTCTCCTTGACGCGCTTCGTGGTGTCGCGCAGCTCGTGGCTGAACCACAGGCCGGCGAGGGACACGAGCAAGGTCACGACGGCCATGCCGACGATGCCGATCTCGGCTTGGATGAGGTTGTTCTTCGCGGATCGGCCGCGGCTACGCTGGGCGCACATGGAGGATTTGGTTTAAAGGTTGAGGGTGGCCTGGCCGTCGTCCGGCTTCGGGGCGGACGGCTTCGGGGCTTTGGGTTTCTTTTCCGGCGCTTTTCCGGCCGGCTGCTTCTTGGCGACCGGCTTGGCAGCGCCCTTCTTCGGCGTCGTCTTGCCGGGAGCGGCCTTCTTGGCGGCGGCGCGCCGACGACGCTTGGGCTTCTTCTTGCGCTTGAAAAGACCCTTCCAGGCAGGCGTCCGCTGCTTGTCCTTGTACCCGAGCTTGCGACGGATGTTGGAGGTGATCCAGTCGACCAGCTCCGGCGCGACCGCGCCGCAGAGGCCTTGCACGATGGCCTTGTTCAGCGAGGAGAGCTCCCACTGGAACATCACGAAGTAGGCGATGACCGCGAAGATGGCGGCGGCGAGGACGTGCCGGAGCGAACGCTGCCAGCTGGCGTCCGCGGCTTCGTCGACGAGGAGACGGCCGACCATCGCGGCGGCGCCGATGAGCGCGACGATCCAGCCGCCGGACTTGAACGCGAGCAAGGCGACCTGGAAATTATTCGCGACCGCCGCCACGCCCTTGACGGGCGCGGCCTGCGCTCCGGCCTCCGCGAGGAACATCGCCAAAGTCATGCGCGCCCCTCCCCGGCCCGGCGGCCGTTCCCCGACGGACGGGGCGCTGATGTGAGAAGACGACGCAAGGCGAAGGAGCACCCCGAAGGATGCGGTTCGTAAAAGGGGGAGAGTCAGCCTTGGGCCGGCCGACCCCCTTCTCAACCCCTAATTATGAGGTTATTCTGACAAACGGGCCTTAAAGCGCCGCTTTTCGGGCCGGACGGCCTTCGTCGACCTCGATGTAGTCGAACATCGTATCCACGCCGGCGTCGGCGGTGAGACCGTTCTCCTTCAGGCGACGGACGAGCACCTCGTTGGCTTCGTCGCGCCAACCGCGCTTGGTCATGAAGCCGTTCCAGATCTCGATGTCGTTCGTGGAAAGCTTGCGGCCCTTGGCCTCGGCCCACGACAGGATCTCGTCCTGCGTCGCGGCGGGATTCTGCAGCACCCAGACGCGCAGCTCGTCGTACTTGATGCCGAGGTACTGGCAGCAACGGTCGTCGAAGGCCTTGCCGAGGTTGTTCACGAAATCGGCGTGCAGCTGGCCGGCGGCGTGCAGGCGGATCTTGGAGACGAGGCGCGGCAGGTAGACGAAACCACGGACGGCTTCGTAGGGACTGAGGAGACCAGGTACGAGGGGCATGGAAGGGAATACAGATGAAAGATGAATGAAGAATGATGGAAGATAAAAACCTGAATTAGGTCTTAGCGGATAGCGGTTGGCGGAAAGGAAACACCGGATGATGGAGTCAGGAGCCTGACACCCGGGGCAGTTTCCCGGCTTCGGGACTCCCTACGCCCGCTGGTCTTACTAACCGCTTACCGCCAACCGCTTACCGCCTCCACCTCTTCCGGCCCTCCATAACCTTGCCCTCCTTCCTCTCTCCGCCTTTCCTACCCCTACCCCAGCCCTACCCCTCATCTTACCGCCCATGCTCCGCCTCCTCGCCTGGCTTCCCCTCGCCCTTACGTTGTCGCTCTTCGCCGCCGACAAGCCCGCGGCGCCGACAAGCCCGCGGCCTACTCGACCGAACGGTTCGACAAGGACATCGCGGCCTTCGAAGCCGCCGACAAGGCCAACCCGCCGCCGCAGCACGCGGTGCTGCTTTCGGGCGCGAGCACCTTCCGTCGCTGGAAGAATTATGCCGAAGCCTTCAAGGGCTATCCGGTGATCAACCGCGGCTTCGGCAGCTCGAAGACCACCGACGTGGTCGGCTACATGGACCGCATCACGCTGCCGTATCACCCGCGCGTCGTGCTCTTCCACTGCGGCAGCAACGACCTCAACGCCGGCGACACCGCCGAAGCCGTCGCCGGACGAGTCCGCGAATACCTCGCCCGCCTGCGCAAGGAGAACCCGGATTGCGCC
>RGES01000097.1 GCA_009917805.1 Verrucomicrobiota bacterium | reverse complement strand
GAGGAAGACGTACGCCAGCGGCGTGCGGAAGTAGCCGGCGAACTCGCGGCGGACCATCGCCGTGAAGGGCTTGAGTCCGGGGGAGGAGGGGGTTTCGGAAGAGGACATGGGTGTAAGGTCAGGCGGTGAGCTTGCGGAAGACGGCGTTGAGGTCGGCGCCGCGCGCGAGGAACTTGTCGCGGGACTCGTCGCAGCGGACTTCGCCCTTCGCGATCACGATGACGCGGGTGCAGAGCTCGCCGACCTCCTCGAGGATGTGGGTCGAGACGATGACGGCCTTGCGGGCGGCCATCTCCTTGAGGATGCGGCGCACTTCGAACTTCTGGTTCGGGTCGAGGCCGTCGGTCGGTTCGTCGAGGATGAGCACCTCGGGGTCGTGGATGACCGCCTGGGCGAAGCCGACGCGCATGCGGTAGCCCTTGGAGAGCGTGTCGATGTTCTGGGCGGCCACCTCGTTGAGGCGGCAGAGGTCGAGCGTCTGGCGGACGCTTTCGGCCGGGTCGGCCAGGCCGCGCAGGTCGGCGGCGAAGCGAAGGAACTCGCGCACGGTCATCTCGCCGTAGGCGGGCGCGCCTTCGGGCGAGTAGCCGAGATGCTGCTTGGCCTGGACGGCCTGGTCGGCGACGTCGAAGCCCGCGATGACCGCGGCGCCGGCGTCGGCGCGCAGGTGGCCGGTGAGCATCTTCATCGTGGTGGATTTCCCGGCGCCGTTCGGCCCGAGGAATCCCACGACCTCGCCGCGGTCGACGGCGAAGGAGACGTCGCGTACGGCGCGGATGGGGCCGTAGGACTTGGACAGGTTCTTGGCTTCGATGAGGGGCATGGCGAAAGGTCAGCGGTTCTGCGGGGTGCCCATGACGGCGAGGCGGATGTCCGCCTTCTGGAAACGCTCGGCGATGCGGATGATCAGCTGCTGGTTGAATTCCAGCTGCTTCACCGCGGAGGCGGGATGATACCAGTACATCAGGCGGATGTTGACGGCCCAGTCGGCGAACTCCGTCACGTGCACGAGGGGCGGGTGGCTGGGTTGGAAGCCCTCGTGGTTGACCAGCAGTTCGCGGACGATCGCGACGGCTTCGCGGACCTTCTCGGCCGGCGTGTTGGCTTCGAGGTGCACGAGGTCCTGGGCGCGGATGAAGTCGCGGCGGGTGATGTTGACGATGGCGCGCGTGGCGAGGTCGCCGTTCGGGATGGCGAGCTTCTGGCCGTCGAGCATCATGATCGTCGTGGAGCGCAGGCCGAGGGACTCCACCTTGCCCTCGTGGCTGCCGATGTTGATGACGTCGCCGAGGGTGAAGGGCTGGTCGACGATGAGCATGACCGCGCCGAAGACGTTCTTGATCGTGTCCTGCGAGGCGAAGGCCAGGCCGACGACGGCGCCGGCGAGCAGGCCGAGGATCGCGTCCGAGGACTTCGGGTCGACGATCGAGATGGCCTTGAAGGCGCCGACGAGGATGACCGCGATGCGGATCACCGTGGAGAACATCGGGACGAGGATGTCATCCAGCTTGTTCTCGGTCTGGTCGGCGATCTTCTGGGCCCAGGCGATCGGGATGGCGAGAAGGTAGAACACCGAGGCGGTGTGCGCGAGGGAGCAGAGGAACGTGCCGCTCGTGACGGCGAAGTTAAGCCAGCCGATGTAGGCGAGGGCGTCCTTGAAGTCCTTGATCAGGAAGAGCAGGGTGTAGGCCGGGAGGATGAACGGGAGAGACTTGCCGATGGCGGCGACGGCGGCTTCGGCGATCGGGCTGTCGCCGAACTTCGTCGAGATCCAGCGCATGAGCTTGCTGGCCACCCAGCCGACCAGGTAGGCGACCGCGATGAAGCCGATGGCGTGGATGATGATCTTGCTCCAGTCCTCGGGCGCCTTGGCGACGACCTTGTGAAGGTCGCCGATGATGAAGTGTTCCGCCTGGGCGGCGACGGGGGCGGGGGTGGCGACGGGGGCGGTTTGGGCGAGCAACATGACGGGGACGATTTGGGCGAAGTGCTATGTAGGCGGACGGCTCCCGCATTTCAAGCGTCACCGAGTCTCCAATCCGCTTGATGCGGGACGGCCCCCTTGCCACGCTGGGGGACCGGAATGAGCGAAACTAGCGAAAAAAAGCCCGCCAAGCCCGTGGTGCTGACCTGCGCCCAGCCGACCGGTCGGCTCCACCTCGGCAATTATCTCGGCGCCGTCCTCAACTGGGGCCGGATGCAGGACGATCATGAGTGCTATTTCGGCATCGTCGACCAGCACGCCATCACGGTGCCCTACGTCCCGGCCCAGCTCCGGGATAACACTTACTCCTGCCTGGCCCAGTACGTGGCCTGCGGCTTGGACCCGGCGCGCAGCCGCCTCTTCGTCCAGTCCCATGTCATCGGCCATACCGAGCTCGCCTGGATCCTCGGCTGCCTCTGCCCGCTCGGCCAGCTCGAGCGCATGACCCAGTTCAAGGACAAGTCGCGCAAGCAGGAGTCGGTCGACGCCGGCCTGCTGTTCTACCCGGTGCTCATGGCGGCGGACATCCTCCTTTACAACGCCTCGCTGGTCCCCGTCGGCGACGACCAGAAACAGCACCTCGAGCTCGCCCGCGACCTCGCCGAGAAGTTCAACCACCGCTACTCCGACACGTTCAAGGTGCCGGAGCCCTTCATCTCCAAGGTAGGTTCGCGCATCATGTCGTTGCAGGACCCGACCGCCAAGATGTCGAAGTCCGACCCGAACCACGCCGCGACGGTCTTCATCACCGACCGCCCTGAGGACGTGCGCAAGAAGATCATGTCCGCCGTGACCGACTCCGCGGCCGAAGTCCGCTCCGGCCCCGACAAGCCCGGCGTCACCAACCTGCTTTCCATCATGTCGGCCTGCACGGGCCGCTCCGTCGCCACCCTCGAGTCCGAGTTCGCGGGCAAGGGTTACGGCGACTTCAAGAAGGCCGTCGCGGACGCCGTGGTCGCGACGCTCGACCCCGTCCGCGTGCGCTACGACGAGCTCATCAAGGACCGCGCCGAGCTCGACCGCATCTTCAAGTCCGGCGCCGAACAGGCCCAGGCCACCGCGTTCCGCACGCTTTCCAAGGTCAACCGCAAGGTCGGCTTCGTCGAACGCCCGCGCTGATCCCCCCGCTTACCCCGCAACCCCACATGAACCGCGAACTCGAGAAACTCCTCAAAGAAAAATGGTTCCTGGTCGCCGCCGACCTGATCGCGGTGATCGCGATCCTGATCGCGATGCCCGACAAACGCGACGGCCTCGACACCTTCCTCGTCATGTGCGCGATCCTGGTCGCGTCCCTGATCGTGGTGATCCCCGTGCTCCAGGACGGCGGCAGCAAGGCCGAGCGCCAGGCCGAGCAGGCGCGCCTCCGCGCCAAGCTCGCCGAGGAGATCGACCTGCAGCGCGACAACGTCCGCGCCGGCAACGAAGCCCTCAACCGCCGCATCGCCGAGGTCGAGATGAGCGCGCAGAAGGCCGCCGAGACCGCCGCGGCCGCCGTCGCCCAGCGCGCGTCCGCCGAGATCAACGCGCTCAAGGCCGCCGTCGCCGCCCTCGAGAAGAAGCTCCAGGAGGCCGCCGCCGCGGCCCAGTCCACCGACGCGCTCGACGAACTGGCCGAGAAGGTCGACGCGCTCGCCACGACCGTCCGCGCCGTGGTCGCCGACGCCGACGAAGCCAACGAGGCCGCGGGCAAGGCGAAGGCCGAGGCCGCGCAGGTGCTCGAATCCGAACTGAAGTCCGTCCGCGACGAGATCAAGAAGGCCGCCAAGTCGGCCGAGAAGTCCGTCGACAAGGTCGAAGCCGCCCTGGAAGCCATCCGCGAAGAGGTGCGGGAGATCCGCGCAAACCCTCCGGTGGCCTCCGCTCCTAGCAGCCCGTCCGTGACGGCGCCGGAGACGGAGGCCGTGTCCGCGCCCGCCGAGACCGAAGCCGAGGACGAGGAAGACGAAGAGGCCATCGAAGAGATCGAAGAAGAGGAGGAAGCCGAGGTCGCTCCGCAGGCCGCCGCTTCCGCGCCCGAGCCTTCCGCGACCGGCGGCAGCACCGGCACCGCGCTCATCGTCAACCTCATGATCGGCATCGGCAACAAGCCGTTCGTGCGCGGCACCGGCCCCGGCCTGAGCCAGGACAAGGGCGTCCCCATGAGCTTCCTCGGCATCGGCCGCTGGCAGTGGGTTTCGCCGGACCCCGAGGCGCCGGCCACGGTCGAAGTCTGGAAGAACGACCAGTCTCCGATGGGCGAGCCCCTGCATATTTCCGGCGGCGAACCGCTGGAGGTCGACGAAGGCCACTTCGGCGGCGTCTGACATGCTGAGCCTCCTGGCCGCCTGCGCATGGCTGGCCGCGGCCGAGCCCGCGCCGCCGGTCCCGCCGCCCGCCTTCTCGAGCGACACGCCCTTCGCGCTGGTCACCGGGGAGAAGCTGCCGGAGGTCAGCTTCGTCGCCACGCACTGCATGGCGCTGCATCGCCATCTGGAGTTCGCGCTGAATCTTCCGCCGCCGCCGCCGCCGCTCGTACGGCTCGACGTGGCTGACGTCCCCGGCTTCGCCCCGGTCGAGACGCAGGTCGGCGCCGGCACGGTGCTCGTCGTCGTGCGCCTCGGGGGCGGGCAGGAAGCGCCCGGCCGGGCGGCCGAAGCCGCCGTCCGCGCCTGGTTGGCGCGCGTCGCGCTGGCCGGCGGCAAGTCCGCCGACGTGAGCGAAGCCTGGACGCGCCAGGCGTTGTCCTGCGAAGTCATCGCGCAGCTGCGGCCGTCGATGAACGATTATTGGTACCGCGAAGGCAGGCAGGCGATTCCCGCCACGTTGGCCGACATCGTCGCCGGCAAGGCGCCGGAGCGCGAGGCCTTCCTTTTCTGGCGGGCTTTGCGTCAGTCGCTCGGCGCGCCGCTCGAGCAATCCAAGGCGCTCATCGCCTCGGCCCGCGGCGAATCGCAGGCGCGCCTCGGCGGCCTGCGGCGCGAGATCCTGCGCCAGAATCCCGTCTACCATAACGCCTGGCGGACGTTCGGCGCCTGGCTCGAGAAGTTCCCGGACGCCAAACCGGAGGAACTCGCTTCCCTATGGGCGGAGTATCAGGCGGAACGGAAGCAGGCCGACGAACTGCGACGGGAAGTCGAAGCCGCGATGAACCTGGTCGTCCCGGCCGCCAAGTAGGCGGGCAGGGGGCTCAGTTGGACTGCTTGCCGTCGGCCGACTTCGGCAGCATCTGGTCGACCAGCGTCACGCGGAAGAGATTGAGGGCCATCCAGAACACGCCGGACAGGCAGAGACCGCAATAAGCGGCGCCCAGCAGCACGGCGGTTTCGCCGGCTTCGGACCAGGGCACATGCTTCTTGAGGATCGAGGTGATCCAGACGAAGAAGACCACCGTCAGGACGAGGTCGATGACGACCGCCTGCTTGGTGATGAGCTTGG
>RGES01000096.1 GCA_009917805.1 Verrucomicrobiota bacterium | reverse complement strand
GTTCATGGCCACGACGTTCGAGGCGATGAAGTTGTTCTCGTCCATCGTCCAGCACGGGCTGGCGCTGATGTTGCTGGAATTGATGAGCGCGCGCGTCTCGTAGTCCGGGTTCGGCGTCTTGGAATAGTTGGCGAAACGACGGGTGCCGGACCAGTAATCCCAGGGAGACTTCGGCGTATCGATGTTGGAGTTGAGGATCAGCGGGAGCGCGTCGACGAACGTGTTCTCGGAATCGATGATCGTGCGGTACACGCCGTAGACCTGCTGGATCTTGTCGCCGGGCGAGTCGAAGGGCGAACGCTGGCCGATGCGGTAGGAGATGGCGCAGACGTCGCCGCGGAGGGCGGTACGGCCGGTGCCCGGGGTCCAGCGCGGGCGGTCGGCCGGCGCGCCGAAGAGCATCACGATCGGGTGGTCGACGGGCTGCAGGTTGCCGACCGCGCCCGGGACGCCGGTGACGTCGGTCGAGCCGGGGACGACGATCTCCATCCAGCAACGGCCGTCCGAACGGGCGGTCATACACGCGCAAGGTGTCGGAGGCGATCGTGACGACGGTCAGGACGATGATGACCATGATGGCCGTGGAGACCATCACCTCGAGCAAGGTGAAGCCGGCGCGGACTGGGCGGAGAAGCGTGTTCATCGGCTGATGACGATGTTCTGGACGAGCAGAGGAGCCTCGGTCTTCGTCTTGTACGAGGAATAAGGGCTGTAATCGTGCGGGAAGAATTCGGCGACGACCGGCAGGTAGGCCAGCGCGTAGGCGGAAGGCTGCACCGGGATCGGCGAGCTGGCCCACGGGGCGGCGGCGACCTTGGTGGTCTTGGGCTCGAACGTGGTCGTATCGATCTCGGTCCGCTGGCCGACCAGGAGCTTGGAGAGCGAGAGGCGGACGCGCATCGGGGTGCCGATGATGTTGCGGCCGAAGGCGGCGTTGACGGTGAGGTCCTTGCCGGAGCAGAGGGCCACTTCCATCATCGAAGGATTGGAGAACAGCGCGAAGGAGGTGTCGCCGGTCTTGTCGCTGTCCGGGGCCACGATCTTGCGCTCGTAGACGTAGAGCCAGACGGCGTTGTCGCCGTTGTCGCGGGCCTTCTGGAGCAGGCGGTAGACGATGTCGAAGTTCGACGCGGCCGGATTGCCTCCCGTCAGGTCCACGCCGGCGGTGTCGGCGACGGGAGCCTCGAGCAGGTACTTGCTGTTCTGCGGGGCCTGCTCGCTCGTGCTGTCGACGTAGACGATGGAGCGGGGATTGTCCAAGGCGCCGATGAGGCGCGTCACGCCGGAAAGGGCGCGGTTGGTCTGCATGATCTCGTCGACCTGCTGGAAGGTGGAACCGAGGATGCCGACCAGCGAGAGGATCGCGACGCCGACGATGCCGATGGCGAGCGTCACCTCGACCAGGGAGAAGCCCCGGCGGGCGGACGAAGGATTACGGGGAGGGTTCATCGGTGAAGGATCATTTGGCCTTGTCCATCTCGTCGGCGTCGAGGGTCATCGTGACGTCGCCGTTCGGGCGGAGGGAAAGGGCGGCGAACTGGTTTTCGGAAGTGATGTCGATCATGGCCTTGGCGCTGCCGGTGTTGCGCACGACGCCCTTGGCGAGGACGAGGAGCACGCGTCCGAGGTGGTTGGAGGCGCCGGAGCCCTGCAGCTCGACGTAGAACCACTTCTTGGGATTGTAGTCGGCGGTCATGGCGTTGAGGGCCATGGGCTGGTTGGTCGGCGCGTAGATCATCCACGGCGGCGTGCTCACGGGGGAGTCCGTCGCGTTGGCGGTGGCGCTGTCCGCCAGCGGACCGATGATGCTGCGACGCGTGTTGGCGGCGAGGGTGACCGAGAGCGTGGTCGCGGTGTCGTTCGAGGGCGGGACGAAGACCACGCCGGTCGGAAGCATCTGCGCGGGCTCGGGCGAGAACCACTTGTAGGGAGCGACCGAGGTGTTGGTGATCGTGGACGGGTCGGCGCCGCCGAGGTCCGCCGAGCTGACGCCGCCGACGGCGATGACGAACTGGCGGAGGTGGTTCACCTCATCGTCCGGGTCGTTCAGGATGAGCAGGCGATAGCGGTTGGCGTAGGTGACGCCGGTGGTGCCGGGACCGCGGTTCATCAAGGCCATCGCGCGCACGGTGCGGATGGACGAGGCGATGAAGCGCTGGCCGGCGGGCAGGCCGCCGCCGTCACCGGCCGAAAGGCCGAGGAACAGCGAGGAGATGAGCAGGATGATCGTGATGACGACCAGCAGCTCGACCAGCGTGAAGCCCTTGCGGGCGATGGAACGGACGGTCATTATTGGATGGCGAGGACCTGGGCGAAGTCACCGGGGTCAGGGCTGCCTTCGAGATTGGAGAAGTCGCCCTGCAGGTCCGTGGTGAAGATGATGACGCGGGCCGGGATGCCGCTGGTGCCGGCGATGGCACGGATGTCCTCCGGCATGGAGTCGGCGCCCTTGGGAGCGACGATGTTGCGGATGTTGCTGTTGTTGTCCGTGTCGAAGATGACGCGGATGTTGCGGTTGCCGAAGCGGTCCACGAGCAGGCTGGTGTCCGTGAGGTTGGCGGGGTCCTCGAAGTCGTCCTTGCCGAACGAGCAGAACTCTTCGCCGGTCTTGTTGAGCGTCTTGCGGTCGGCGGTCGCGAGGGCGGTGCCGGTCGGCAGGCGGCCGGACATGGACTTGACGAACTTGAGGTTGGTGGCCGGATCCTCGAGGAGGTGGATGCTGTCCTTGGACGAGTCGTAGGCGGCGCCGATGTTCGGATAGAAACCGAAGACCTGCTTGTAGCGGGTGATGCCGCCGGCCCACTGGGTGAAGGCGGTCGTGGCGGACGACTGCTGGGCCTTCTTACGGACCCCGCGGATCGCCGGGAACAAGGCGGCCGAGAGGATACCGATGATGGCGATCACCGTGAGAAGTTCGATCAGGGTGAAACCGGCGCGACGACGAGGAGTCATGGAAAATCGGGGTAGGATTGGGGAAGAGCCATTCTACGAGCCTTGGCGCTCCGTTGAACAGTCAAAAACCGCCCTCTTTCGCCTTCCAACCCCTTACCTTAGGCAAATAAAGCAGCCGAGGGCCAGGCCGGTGGGCGCCAAAGCCCAAACGAAGAGCCGCCAAGCCGAAACCCCCTCCGGAAACCACGGAGACAGGATCGACTGTCCCGCCGGATTGGGGGCGTTCGCGATCACGGTCAGCCCGCCGCCGGCCAAAGCACCCGCAAGCACGGCATGCCGCAAAGCTTCGGCCTCCGCACCTGGCGCCGCCAAGGCCGGGACCTGCGAGGCGAGGTAAGTCACCGCGGCGTTGTCGTTGAAGGCGGTCAGGACGGTAGAGACGGCCAGCAAGGCCCCCTCCCCCATCCGGCTCAGCACCGGCGAGATCCACCAACCCTGCATGCCGCCCAGCACCACGAGCCCGGCCAGGAAGAAACCGACGAGCGCCGGACCGCGCAACCCGGGCGCCGGTTGCCAACGGGCGGTGGCCGCGGTGAACGCAAGGAAGACCAGGAAGCCGCCCAACATGAGCACGGGACGGTGCTCGGTGAGCATCAGGACCGTCCAGACCATGCAGGCCAGATGGAAGGCCACGACCCATCCCGGCATCGGCGCTTCGGCCGCGCCCTCCTCCGGCCCGCCCTTCAGCGCCACGAGCTCGCGCCGGAACCAAAGCAGGTAGCAGACGTTGGACAGCAGGATCGAGACGAGCGCGGCGACGCCGAAATGCGCGAACACGTCCTTCAGGCCCCAGCCCCATTTCGCGGCGACCATCACGACGGGCGGAGCCGCGAAATGCGTCAGCGCGCCGCCGACGGAGACGTTGACGAACAGCAGCGCGAGCGTGGCGTAACGCAGCGGCTCCGACGGCTTCAGCCTGTAGAACTGGGCCGAAAGCAGCATCGCCCCGATCGTCATGGCCGCGGGTTCGGTGATCAGCGACCCGAGCAGCGGCGCCAGCGTGAGCACCACGAACCAATGCGCCGTCGGCGAACCGCCGAAGAGTCTTCCGACGCGCCCGAGCACGCCCGACGCCAACGCCATCACGGGCTTCGACGCCGCCATGACCATGATGACGAAGACGAACAGCGGCTCGACGAACTTGGACGGACCGCCCGTGGCGGCGGGCGCGTAGTCGCCGCTCTCGACGTAACGCGCCGCGAACGCCCAGCCTTTGCCGGGCCAGACGACCATCAGCGCGAAGAGCACGATCGCCCAGAGTCCGAAGACGGCCTCGACCTCGCCGAGCAGATGCAACGCCGCGCCCTTGAATCCGCCTTGCTTCTCCGCGGCGTGCGCGAAGCGCGTGATCGAAGGGCACAGGAAGGCGTGCGCGACCGCGGCGAAGAAGACCAGGGTGCCGACCAGCAGGAAACGGTCGCCCGACATCGCGGCGGCGAGTTCGGACCAGAGGTCAGGCTGGGAGGGCATGCCTCACCTCACCGCAAGGCGGCGGGCTTGGCAACCCCAGGCGAAAGGTCACTTGGCCGGAACGACGTCGGGCCGGGCGCCGCCGAGCGCCTTGACGAGGTCGACCTGGGCGCCGAGGCGATCCAAGCGGACCCGGGCGACGGCGACCTGGGATTCGGCGAGCAGACGACGGGCGGCGAGGAATTCCATGGGGTCGAGCTGACCCTGCTTCCGGCGCTCCTGGGCGATGCGGAACGCCTCGCGGGCGGCCTTTTCACGACGGCCGGCGGCCTGGGCCGAGGCCATGGTCTCACGGACGTCCGACAGGGCGTCGCGCACCTCGCGGAAAGCCGTCAGCACGGCCTTCTCGTAGGCCGCGGCGGCCTGATGCTGGGCGGCGACGGCGGCGTCCACCTTGGCCGCGGTACGGCCGAAGTCGAAGAGCGGGACGCTCATGTTGAGTCCGAGCAGGGACGTGCCGTTACCCTGTCCGAAGACCGCGGCGAACTCCTTGCTCTCCGCCCCGACGGCGCCGGTGAGCGAGAAGGTCGGGAAATAAGCGGCCTTGGCGTAACCGATGCGGGCGTTGGCGGCGACGAGCGCCTGCTCGGCGGCGATGACGTCGGGCCGGCGACGCAGGAGGTCGGCGGGCAAGCCGGTGGCCGGCGGAGGCGGCGTGGCGACCGGCGCGACGGACTGGGATTTCAGCACGAGATCCGGCGTCCCGATCAGGAAACCGAGCAGGTGCTCGGCCTGGGCGCGGGCCCGGCGGGCGTCGGAGAGCGCGGACACCGCGGCGGAGCGGGCCACTTCGGCCTGGGCGACCTCGTTGGCGCCGGCGGAACCGACCTGCGCGCGCTGCTGGATGATGCGCAGCTCTTCGTCGCGGACGGCGAGGAGTTCCTGCGCGGAAGCCTGCTGGACGTCCGCCGATCGGACCAAGGCGTAGGCCTTCACGACGGAGGACACGACGCCGAGCTCGACCTGGCGGCGGGCTTCGTCGGCG
>RGES01000095.1 GCA_009917805.1 Verrucomicrobiota bacterium | reverse complement strand
TAGGTTCAAGCGTTCCCCCGAAGTTGGTAATAACCCTGCCTTTTGCCTTTGCCAGCAACGGGCCACGCCTGTTTCTTCATCCGCAAAACCATGGGTATCAGCATGCAAGCGGCGGGCGAGGCCCTCCGGGACCTCGTCAAGGGTCTCAAAGGGCGGAAAGTGGCCGTATTGGGCCATATGCGCCCCGACGGCGACTGCATCGGATCCCAGACCGCCCTGTGCCGGATGCTCCTGGCCGAGGGCGTCGACGCCGTCTGCGTGAACCGCGACCGCATCCCCCCTAACCTCGTCCCCTACGCCGAGGGCGTGACGTTCATCAAAGGCGCGGATTATGACGCGACCGACCGCTTGGCCGTGACCGTCGACTGTGCCGATGCGTCCCGCGTAGGGACGGAACTGCTCGCCAAGTTCCCCGCCGGCATCCTGGCCAACATCGACCACCACGCCTCCAACCCGGACTACGCCCAGACGAACATCGTCGTCCGCGAAGCCGCCGCGACCTGCCACATCCTCGCCGCCGGCGCCCTCGCCCAAGGCCTCGCGGTCGACGTCGTGACCGCCAAGGCCCTGCACCTCGGCATCCTGACCGACACCGGCCGCTTCTGCTACCGCAGCACGACCGCCGATGTCTTCGCGATCATCGCCGAACTCGTCCGCCGCGGCGCCGACCCCGCCGAAGCCAACTACCGTGTCTTCGAGCAGGAAAGCCGTGGCAAACTCGAGCTGACCAAGCGCTTCCTCAATACGATCGCCTTCCACGAGAACGGAAAGATCTGCTCCGGCGAGCTCACGCAGGCCGACTACGTCGCCACCGGCACCTCGAAGGAAGACAAGGAAGGGCTCGTCGAATTCCCCCGCTCCGTCGAAGGAGTCGAGATCGCCGTGCTGATGGAAGAAGGCGCCGACGGCATCCGCGGCAGCCTCCGCGGTCGCGACCCGAAGCTCCGCCTCGACCTCTGCGCCGGCAAGCTGAACGGCGGCGGGCACATGCTCGCGGCCGGCTTCAACATGCAGGGCTGCCGTCTGCCGCAGGACCGCGAGAAGATCCTCGGGATCGTCATCGCGCACTACCGCGAATACTCGGCGAAATGAGCGAGTCCGTCGCCGAACCCGCGGGCGTGCTGCTCGTCGACAAGCCGCAGGGCATCACTTCGCATGACGTCGTGGACAGCGTGCGCCGGCTCTACCGCACGCGCCGCGTCGGCCATGCCGGCACGCTCGACCCGATGGCGACCGGCCTGCTCATCGTGCTCGTCGGCAAGGCCACCAAGGCCTCGGACCAGCTGATGGCGCAGGACAAGGAATACCTCGGCGAAGCCACGCTCGGCGTCGTCACCGACACCCAGGACGCCGAAGGCGAGACGCTGGAGACGAATCCCGTCCCGGAGATCACCGAAGCCCAGGTCCGCGCCGCCCTCGCCACGATGCTCGGCGACCAGCTCCAGGTTCCGCCGATGCATTCGGCGAAGAAGATCGGCGGCCAGAAACTCTATGACCTCGCGCGCAAGGGCATCGAGGTCGTGCGCGAGCCCCGCGCGATCAGCATCACCGAATTCGAACTGCTTTCCTGGCAGAGCCCCAAGATCAACTTCCGGGTCCGCTGCACCAAGGGCACCTATGTGCGCACGCTGGCCTATGACCTCGGTCGCAAACTCGGCCCCGGCGCGCACCTCTCGATGCTTCGCCGCACGCGCTCCGGCCAGCTCGACCTTTCCCGCGGCCACACGCTGCCCCAGCTGGGCGCGATGACCGACGACCAGCTCGTCGCAGCCCTCGTGCCCGTGAGCGAAGCCGCCCCCGCCGCATGAGCCTGCCGCTCCATCTCGCCATCGGCGCCTTCGACGGCGTGCACCTCGGCCATCGCGCCGTGCTGCACTCCGCCCGCGAGGCCGCCCGGGCGGACGGAGGGATCGTCGGCGTGCTCACCTACGACCCGCACCCGAGCAAGGTGCTGCGCCCGGAATCCTCGGTGCCGCTCATCTTCACGCGCACCCAGAAGGACGATCGGCTGACCGAAGCCGGCGCGCAGCTCATCCATCACGAGAAGTTTGACCGGGCCCACGCCGGCATCGAAGCCGCGGACTTCCCGAAGTGGCTGAAACACACCTTTCCGCACCTCAAGTCGCTTCACGTCGGTTCCAATTTCCAGTATGGCCGCGGTCGCGCCGGCAGCGGCGAGACCCTCATCGCCCATGGCGCCGCCGAGAACCTCGGCGTCAGGCTCGTCTCGGCCGTCAGCCTTGGCGATGAGACCGTGAGCAGTTCGCGGATCCGCCAGTGCCTGGCCGCAGGCGACCTCGCCCTCGCGAACGCGATGCTCCTCCGCCCCTACGAAGCCGAAGGCGTCATCATCGGCGGCCGCCGACTCGGTCGCACGATCGGTTTCCCCACGGTGAACCTCGCCTGGGAACCCGAACTCAAGCCCGCCTACGGCGTCTACGCCGTCGAAGTCATCTTCAAGGGCGAGGCCCTGCCGGCCGTGGCCAACTACGGCCAGCGACCCACCGTCGAAAGCGGGCCCGTCGCTCCGCTGCTCGAAGCGCACGTCCTGCAAGGCACGACGCCGACTACTGGTGACGCCGTCCGCGTGCGCTGGGTGCGCCGTCTCCGCGCCGAACAGAAGTTCGCCGACCTCGCGGCCCTGCAGGCGCAGATCGCGAAAGATTCCGAAGCAGCCAGGCAGGCGCTCGGCCTGCTGAGCTAACTCAGACCTTGGCGTTCAGCCGGGCGCGGGACCAGAAGAAGAGGAGGTTCCAACCGCCCAGTCCGTAGAGGGCGAAGAGCGGGAAAAGCTCATCGGTACCGCCGTTGACCTTCACGATGAACCAGCCGACGACCGCGAGGAAATCCGCGAAGAGCATCAGCCAGACGGCCTTGTTCGAACGGATGAAGGATTCCATGTTCAGATGCTTTGGGCGAACTTCTTGATGATGCCGCCGAAGGCGCCGTTCGAGAAGAAGACCACGCAACGCGGGGACTTGTCGGATTTCACCACGGCGGTGAGCTCAGCCGCGACGCCTTCGCTGTCGAAACGCTCTTCGCCGAGCTTATCGGCGCGATGGGGCGGAGCCAGGAAGACCTCATCGGCCTTCTTCAGGGCTTCGCGGAAGGCATCCTGCATGACCTTGCGGGCGGCGGTATTGCTGCGCGGCTCGAAGCAGGCGACCAAGCGATGCTTGGGGTAACGGGCGCGGAGGGATTCCAAAGTCAGATCGAGGGCCGTCGGGTGGTGTCCGAAATCTTCGATGACCGTCAGGTCGGCGCGGTCGACGAGCACCTGCTGGCGGCGCTGCACGCCTTGGAAGGTCGCGAGGGCGTCGAGCTTGAGCTTCGTCGGATCCTTGGCGTCGAGGAGGAGTCCGGCCGAGACGGCGGCCATGGCCGCGTTGCGGGCGTTGAAGAGTCCGGGAAGGGCCCACTTCACCCTGCCCCACTCCTTGCCTTTCCAGATGAGCGCGAAGGACGAACCCGTCGGTGACTCCTGGAAGTCGGCGATCACGGCGTCGTTGCCGGCGCCCGTGCCCACGCGGACGACCGGCGCCCAGGTGACGTTCTTCACCAGCCCGAGGACGTTGGCGTCGTCGCCGTTGGCGACGATCGCGCCGTCGCGCGGCACGATGCGGATCACGTGCGAGAACGTGCGCAGCACGTCGTCGAGGTCGCGGAAGATGTCGGCGTGATCGAACTCGCAGTTGTTGATCGCGAGGACGTGCGGCAGATACTGGATGAACTTGCTGCGCTTATCGAAGAAGGCCGTGTCGTATTCGTCGCCTTCGATGACGAAAGGTCCGCCCGGCTTGCCGGGATGCGAAGAGTCTGGCAGGTCGCGCGGGACGCCGCCGACTAGCCAGCCCGGATCGGCGCCGTTGGCCTTGAGCAGCACCGCGGCCATGCAGGTCGTGGTCGTCTTGCCGTGGGTGCCGGCGACGACGACGTTGCGACGCGCGTTCAGGAGGCGGGTACGGAGCAGTTCCGGGAGCGAAACGTAAGCCTGGGTGCGGGCTTCGAGGAGCCACTCCACCTCGGGATGGCCGCGCGAGGCGACGTTGCCGACGACGACCAGGTCAGGCTTGAGCTGAGCCAGACGTTCCGCCGACCAGCCCTCGAGGATATCGACGCCGGCGCCGCGGAGATGCTCGGACATCGGCGGGTAGATGCCCGTATCGGAGCCCACGACCTCATGACCCAAGGCGCGCATCAGCAAAGCGGCGTTCCCCATCGCCGTACCGCAGATGCCCATGAAATAAATGCGCATGGGGCAGATAAAAGCCCTCGGGGGGCCGAGGGCGAGAAACTTAGGCGCCGGCGACCTGGCCCAAAAGGAGGACCCCGGTCACCTTGCGGCGGCCGGGGTCCGATACCTACCTTTGACTGTGCTAGCTTGGCTTACGTTGTCCGTTACCTGACTGACTGTCCGTTACCTTCGTCGTCTGACTGGCTTTCCGTCTGTTTTCACCGACTTCCGGCCATACCGACTCCGACTTTCACCGACTGACCGTCCTCACCGACAACCGGCCGGTACCGCACCGTCCTTACGCCGCCCGACCCAGGTCGCCCAGGTCTGTCGGATGCGGATGATTCCTCTTCTCCTTATCCAGGCGATGGCGGCGGCGAAGCTGGCGGTCGACCTTATCGACCAAAATATCGATGGATTTGTACAGATCGTCCGATTCCTCCCGGACGACGATGTCGGGTCCGGGAATCTCCAGCCTGATCTGGGCCCCGAATTCGCGACTATGATCGCTGCAGCGGGTGTGGACGAGTTCGACGAGCACGCGGATGATCCGCGGGTTGTGGCGCAGGAGTCTTTCGACCTTGGCGCACACCGTTTCCTTCAGGGCGTCGGTGAGGTCCATATGGACCCCGGACACGACGATCGGAGCACTTGTCATGTGTATTGTGTTTTTGGGGGTGACGTGAGACTCTGCGCCCATGTCAAAGAACAAGACCGTCGATGATTTCTTCAGGAGTTTTTCCGTGGTCATCATATCAGGGGCTTCTTCCGGGATCGGACGCGCGATACTCTCGCGCATCGGTAATTCTGAGACCAAAGCGGCGGTGTTCAACCTTTCCAGGACGATTCCCGAGGGGGTCCCGAATTCCCTGAACTTCACTCACCTTGCCTGCGACCTCTCGCAACCCGCTGACATCGCGGCGGTTGTCGCCGAATTACGGAAACTAATGCCTAGCGAAGGCAGGATGCTACTGATTAATAACAGCGGCTTCGGCGCCTACGGGGAGTTTCCCGCCCCCGGGGTCGACCACACCTTGAAGATGATCGACGTCAATGTGCGCGCGCCCGTCGAACTCACCGGCCGACTGTGGGACGAAATGAAGCGGCGCGGCGGCATGGTCGCGACCGTCGCGTCGCTCGCCGGCTTCCAGCCGACGCCGCTCATGACGACCTACGCCGCGACGAAATCCTTCATGCTCGACTGGAGCGTCGCGCTC
>RGES01000094.1 GCA_009917805.1 Verrucomicrobiota bacterium | reverse complement strand
CGCGGCGCCAAGGGCCCGAACTGGCTCTTCTTCGGCGACCAGCGCAAGGACCACGACTTCCTCTACGCCGACGAATGGGCGGAGTACCTCAAGTCCGGCGCGCTCACCCGCCTCGACACCGCGTTCTCCCGCGACCAGGCCGCCAAGGTCTACGTCCAGGACCGCATGCGCGAGAACGCCGCTGAACTTTGGAAGTGGATCCAGCAGGGCGCTTACTTCTACGTCTGCGGCGATGCCAAGCGCATGGCCAAGGACGTCGACGCGGCGCTCCACGCCATCGTGGCGGAACAGGGCGGGATGACGCCCGAAGCCGCGGTGGAGTGGGTGAAGCAGTTCAAGAAGGACGGCCGCTATCAGCGCGACGTCTACTGAGCGCGGAGGGCGGGGCAGGGCGCGGCCGGCGGGGCATTAGCCACTTGCCAGCAGCCCGGTTTCCTTGCACATAAAAGCCCGATGCATCTCACGCACTCTCCTCGCGTCGCCCTCGTCACCGGAGCCGGTCGCGGCATCGGCAAGGCCATCGCGGAACGTCTCGCTTCCCACGGCCACACCGTCCTCTGCGTCTCGAAGTCGGACACCTGCGTGCAGGTGGCCAACGACATCCTCGCCAAGGGCCAGAAGGCCAAGGCCTACCAGGTCGACGTCTCCGACGCCGCCGCGGTCGCCAAGGCCTGCGAGCAGATCGTCGCCGAATTCGGCGCCGTCGAGATCCTCGTCAACAACGCCGGCATCACCCGCGACAAGCTCGTCATGGCGATGTCCGAGCAGGACTGGAACGACGTCCTCTCCACCAATCTCTCCTCCGCGTTCTACTGGACCAAGGGACTCGTGCGCCCGATGACCAAGAAGCGCTGGGGTCGCATCATCAGCATCTCCTCCGTCACCGGCGTGCAGGGCAACGCGGGTCAGGCCAACTACGCCGCCGCCAAGGCCGGACTGCACGGACTTACCATGACGCTCGCCCGCGAACTCTCCGGTCGCGCCATCACCGCCAACGCCGTCGCTCCTGGCTTCATCACCACCGACATGACCGGCGAGCTCTCCGAAGAGGTGAAGCAGAAGATCCTCAGCGTCATCCCTCTGGGACGATTTGGCTCAGTCAACGACATCGCCGCCATGGTCGATTATCTGGCCTCCGAAGAGGGGGGTTACATCACCGGACAGGTCTTTTCGGTTGACGGAGGAATGGCTATCTGACACCCCAAAACCTACCAAAACACCCTTTTATTATGCCCGAAAACATCGAACAGCGCGTCAAGGACATCATCGTCAAGCAACTCTCCGTCACCCCCGAGCAGCTCACCCCCGGTGCCAGCTTCCAGGGCGACCTGAAGGCTGACTCCCTTGACCTCGTCGAGATCATCATGGCTTTCGAAGACGAGTTCGGCATCACGATCCCGGAAGACAAGGCCGCCGGTATCAAGACCCTTGGTGATGCCATCGAGCACATCAAGGCCCACGCCACCAAGTAAGCAGACCGGGCTTTCCTCGTAGGCCCGCCCCTTTGAGCTCCGACCGCAAATCTCGCCGGGTAGTCGTCACGGGCATCGGCTCGCTGACGGCCCTCGGTCACGATAACGCGACCTTCTGGGACGCCCTGATCAAGGGCCGTTCCGGCATCGGTCGTGTCACCCGCTTCGACCCCACGGACTTCCCGTCCAAGGTCGGCGCGGAGGTCAAGGACTTCGATCCGGCCAAGTACATGGACGGCAAGGAGGCCAAGCGTAACGACCGCTACACGCAGTACGCCGTCGCCGCTTCCCGTCTCGCGATCCAGGATGCCGGCGTCGATGTCACCAAGCTCGATTCCGAGCGCTTCGGCGTGATCATCGGTTCGGGCATCGGCGGCATGGAGACCATCGAGAACCAGGCCCGCGTCCTCATCGAGCGCGGCCCTTCGCGCGTCTCGCCTTTCACGATCCCCTCGCTCATCGCCAACATCGCCTCCGGCGTCGTGGCCATCGAGTTCCAGGCGAAGTCCGTCAACTTCGGCGTCGTCTCGGCCTGCGCCTCCGGCTCCCACGCCCTCGGCGAAGCCCTTCGCCATATCCGCGACGGCCACGCCGACATCATGCTTTCCGGCGGCTCCGAAGCCGCGATCACGCGCCTCGGCTATGCCGGCTTCTGCAACATGAAGGCGATGTCGACCGACTTCAACGACACGCCCGAGAAGGCTTCCCGTCCGTTCGACAAGCTGCGCGACGGCTTCGTCATGGGCGAAGGCGCCGGCGTCCTCGTCATCGAGTCCCTCGAGCACGCCCAGGCCCGCGGCGCCCGCATCTATTGCGAGCTCGCCGGCTACGGCGCCACCTGCGACGCCTACCACATCACCGGCCAGGACCAGGAAGGGAAGGGCCTCGCGCTCTGCCTCAACCGCGCCCTCGCCGAGGCCGGCATCGAGAAGTCCGAAGTGGGTTACATCAACGCCCACGGCACCTCGACCCCGATCAACGACCGCTGCGAGACCCTCGCGATCAAGCGCACCTTCGGCGACCTCGCCCCCAAGATCTCGATCTCCTCGACCAAGTCCATGACCGGCCACCTCCTGGGTGCCGCCGGCGGCGTCGAGGCGGCCGCCTGCGTGATGGCCATCCACACGGGCATGATCCCGCCGACCATCAATTACGAGAACCCGGATCCCGATTGCGACCTCGACTACACGCCGAACGTCGCGAAGGCCCGCAAGGTGGACGTCGCGATCTCGAACAACCTCGGCTTCGGCGGACACAACGCCTCGCTGATCTTCAAGCGTCTCTGAGGTTTCGGCGGTCCCTGGTGCAACCTTTTGCCTCGCGATGGGGTATAAGGGAAATAGAACTATGCCGACCCCCATGGCTCCCCGTCTCCTCCTGCTCGCCGTCGGCTCCCTGCTGGCCGTCTCCTTGGGCGCCCAGGTGCCCGCCCCGGTGCCGGCGCCGCCGCCCACGGTCACGGTCCGTACTTCGGTCTCCCATCTGGATCCGAAGACCGGCAAGTCCGACAGCATGTCGGCTCCTTCGGTGTCGGTCATCTCGGGCTCCGAAGCCCGCGTCTCCGTCGCCGGCAAGCCCGACCCCAAGGATCCCAAAGGCCAGCCGCAGGGCGGCATGGAGCTCGTCGTCTCCCCTACGGTCCAACCCGACGGCATGGTCAGCATCTCGCTACGCGTCGTCATCAATGCCAAGGCCGAACCGGTCGACCCGAAGCAGGCCGGGCGTGAACGCAAGCGCGAGTCGAAGTCCCACGACGGGACGCTGACCTTCTACTCGGTGCTCGCGAAGGAAGGGCTCTTCTCGATCCAGGACAGCAAGGGCGGTCGGCGCTGGTATAAGCTCGGCGCTCATGTCGATGGCTGGACCTTGGAATCGTACGACAAGGAGAAGGAACTGCTCGTCGTCGGCCAGGGCGCCACGCACCAGGAACTCCACCTCTACAAGTCTTCGATCGAGGCCTCGGCCAGCGAACTGAACACGGTTGTCACCGTGCGCCCGGGCGAAGTCGTCAAGGTCCCCGGCGTCGGCGGGCTGGAAGTCTCGGTCAGCGCTTCGGTCTCGGCGACGCCGGTGGCCCGTTGAGCATGCTGCGCGCTTTGCTGTTCGTCCTGTCGTCGCTGTCGGCCTTCGCGGCCGAGGAAGCGGTCCCGACGCACCTGAAGGTGAAGGCCTCCTTCACTCGTCTCGACAAGGACGGCAAGCCGGAGGTCTATGCCGAACCGACGGTCATCACGGTCGATGGCAAGCAGACGACGATCCGCGTCGGTTCGGCCGACGAAGGCGTGGTCTTCACGGTGACCCCGAAGGTCAACAAGGACGGCACGCTTACCTTGGACGCGGACCTGGAATCCCGTGAGGCGCCGCCCGCGGCCACGTCCGCGCCGGCGGCGACGCCGGCCGCCCCGGCGCCGGCGCCGCGCGCGAAGAGCAACCTGCCGTTCTTCCATGGCGTGCTGACGAAGGACAACGACGGCTGGACCCTGAAGTCTTACGACGAGAAGCGCGAGGCGCTGACGTTGTCCCGGCTCGGTCAGTCGGTCGAGCTGGTGCTGCACAAGGCGGTCATTTTGGACGCGCCCGCGCCGCAGGTCGCCGTCTACCGTTCCAACACGACGATCATGGTGAAGCCCGGTGAAAAGACGCTCATCGGCGGAGGCAACGGACGGACGATCTCGCTCGAGGCCGAGATCCTCGACGTCTCGAAGTGACGGTTCAGGCCACGTCCAGGTGGCCGACCTTCACGAGGATCGTCGCGCCTTCCGGCCCGGTGAAGGGTCGGTGATTGCTCATATGCGGGCTGCGGATCCACGTGCCGGCAGGGTAGCTGCCATGCTCGTCGCGGAAGTCGCCCTCGAGGACGAGGATCTCTTCGCCGCCGACGTGGGTGTGCGGATTGAAACGGGTCTCGGGCGCCCAACGCACCAAGGCGGTATGCTTCGTCAGGCCTTGGTGCAGGGACGTCACCTTGAGTCCGGGGACCATGCCTTGGCGCCAGTCGAGTTCCTCGCCGCGGAGCGCATAGGAGTCCTTTTCCGGTTCCGTCGGCGCCCGTTCGTTCAGGTAGACAAGGCTGGCTTCGGTCGCCTCGAAGGACGCCGGTACGCCGGGCGCGAGACGCGCGTAGGAGGCCGGGCCGAGGGTCTCTCCGTTGAGGCTCAGGCGGCCGCGGACGACGAGCACTTCGAGCAACTTGCCTCCTTCGTGCGTCCAAGCTTCGCCGGCCTTGAGCGAGCGAAGGGTGATACGGCTCTCGGTCGGTGCGCTGCGCTGCTCCAGCGACCGTTCGCCTGTCTGGCCCGATTGCAGGTCGGTCGCATCGACGACGATGCGGAGGGAGTGGTCAGCGTGGAGGTTCATGGAAAAAGTAAGGAGCTTCAGTCGTTGAGGGCTTTATGCCATTCGGCGATCTCGCCGTCGACGCCATGGGTCCGCAGGCCGGCTTCGATCTCGGCGTGCGTGGGTTCGATGACCACGTGCTTGGGGTCGCCGGAGAGGTCCGGTCGGACGTGTCGCGTCACGGCCCAGGCGGCCCACGCTCGCCACTTCTTGAGGTCGGCCCGTTCGCCGCGCACACGGTCCGCGAGGTGCTGGTAATGGACGCGAGCGTTGCCAGCGAAGTGATCGCTAGGCTGCTTCACCATCCATCCGATGGCCCGGTAGGGCATCGGATACTCGGTCAGGACCTCGGCGTCGCCGGGGACGTCGCAATACAGCGCCCGGTCGACCGCGAGCAGCGCCCGCGCGGGCAGGTCATCCAGCCAGAGCTGCTGCCCGTATTCCAGGCATAGCCGATACAGCTCCGGGCCTTGGTCATCCCGCAAGGCGTTGAGGTCGCGCCACGAGAGCGGGCGGCCGCAGGACGGCAGGAACGGGCAGGGGGTCGGCACCGGCTCAGGGCTTGGCGTAAGGATTGGTCTTCTTCTCCACGCCGACGGAGGTCTGGCCGCCGTGTCCGGGCAGGAGCACGACGTCGTCCGGCAGGGTGTAGATGCGCGCGCGGATCGAGGCCAGGAGCTGGTTCCAGTCGCCGTTCGGGAGGTCGGTCCGGCCGACCGACCCTTTGAAGATGGCATCGCCGGTGAAGGCGATCTTCTGGTCGGCGGCGTAGAAGAGGATGCTGCCCGGGCAGTG
>RGES01000093.1 GCA_009917805.1 Verrucomicrobiota bacterium | reverse complement strand
ACCAGCGGACGGCCGTCTTCGCCGGAGCAGACGAGCGCGCGCTTGATCTGGCCGGACTCCACCATGCCTGCGGCGAGCGCGACGGCGTTGAGGAAGCCCAGGCAGGCGTTGGAGACGTCGAGGATCTGGGCCTGCGGACCGAGGCCGAGGAGCCCGTGCACATAGGCGGCGGTCGAGGGCTCGAGGCGATCGCGACAGACGGAGGAATGGATCAGCAGGTCGATGTCGGCGGGGCCCACGCCCGCGGCCTGCATCGCGCGACGGCCGGCGAGCGCGGAAGCGGCGGACGGGCGGATCGCCTGCGGCCAGAAGCGGCGCTCACGGATGCCCGTCATCAGTTCGAGGCGGCCCTCCGGCAACTTCAGGCGGCCGTAGAGGGGCGCCAGACGACGTTCGACCTCGTCGGAGGTCCAGACCTCGGGCGGAAGTTCGGCCACGAGGCCGGACAGGACTGTGCGCTGGAAGATCACGCTCCGGGAAGGCGGGAGGAAGCGGCCACGAGTTCTTCGTCGAAGAAATTCCAGCCCATGCCGGCGTCGACCACGATGCCTTGGCCGTTGATGCCGCTCGAGCGAGGCGAGAGCAGCCAGACCGCCGTGTCGGCGACCTCCTGCGTCTTCAGGGCTTCCTTGCGGAAGGTCATCTTCTCGGCGTGCAGGTAGTTGTGGAGATAGCCTGGGATGCCCGCGCTGGCGCTCGTCTTGAGCGGGCCGGCGTTGACCGAATTGAAACGCACGCGCGAATCGGCCGAGAAGGACTTCGCGAGGAAGCGGCTGGCGGATTCGAGCGCCGCCTTGATCGGCGACATGTAACCGTAGTTCGAGGCGGTGACCTGCGACGAGATGCCGATCGAGACGACCGAGGCGTCGGCCTTGAGGTGCGGCTTCAACGCGCGGGACAGTTCGACGAGCGAAAACGCGGAGATCGCCGTGGCCTGCAGGAAGTCGGCGCGCACCGTCTCATGGAACGGCTGCATGCCTTTCGAGAAATTGGCGAACGCCACGCTGTGGAGCACGCCGTCCAAGGGCCCGTGTTCGCGGCCGACGTCGGCGGCCAGCTTCTGCGTCTGCGCTTCGTGCTCGAGGTCGCAGAGGTACACCGGCTTGCCGTCGAGCAGGCCTTTCAGCGAGTCGAGGCGCGCCTGGGAGCGGACCGAGTAGACCACCTTGGCGCCTTCGGCCTCGAGGGTCTTGGCGACGTGCCAGGCGACGGACTTCTTGTTCGCGACGCCGAGGACGAGATAGGTCTTACCGGAAAGGCCGAGGAAGGACATAGGTCAGGCGGGTTGGTCGACGAGGGCGAGGGCGAAGCGGATGGTCAGGACGGCCTTGCCATCGCGGCGCACCGTGCCCGTCATGAAATGGAACTGCTGGAGCGTCTCGACGTGCTTCACCTCGATCGAGACCGTGTCGCCGGGCTTCACCATGCCCTTGAACTTCGCTTCCTCGATGCGGCAGAGCACCGGGGTCTTGCCGGCGGGGGCTCCGCCCTCGGACTGCAGCTTCTTCGTCAGGAAGATCGCGCCGGCCTGGAAGACCGACTCGCACAGCAGGACGCCCGGCGTGATCGGATTGCCCGGGTAGTGGCCGGAGTAGAAAGGCTCGTCGGCGCGGAACGTGCGGGAACAGGTGGCGCCATCGGCTCGGACCTCGTCGATCCGGTCCAGGAACAGGAACGGCGGGCGATGAGGGATGGTGTCGAGGACAGCCTGCAACATGGGCGTATTTTTGCCCCCGGAGAGACGGACAAGCGACACGAAAACACCGTCGGTCGCATTTGCCTTTTGCCGGCGGGCTCCCAACCTACGACCCATGAAGACGCTCTTCGCCTCCCTCCTTATGTCCCTCCTCCCCTTCTTCGGTAACGCGGCTGAAAAGCTCGCCGTCGGCGCCTCCATCCCGGACGTCACCTGCAACGACCAGGACGGCAAGCCCGTCTCGCTCGCCAAGGAAGGCGCGAAGGGCTACCTGCTCGTCTACTTCTACCCGAAGGCCAAGACCGGCGGCTGCACCAAGCAGGGTTGCTCGCTCCGCGACGGCTGGGCCGACCTCCAGAAGGCCGGCGTGAACGTCCTCGGCGTCAGCACCGACGACGAGAAGCTGCAGAAGGAATTCAAGGAAGAGCAGAAGTTCCCCTTCCGCCTCCTCGCCGACAAGGAAAAGAAGGCCGTCACCGAAGCCTTCGGCGTGAAGAACCTCGTCGGCATGGCGAGCCGCAGCGCCTTCCTCTTCAAGGATGGCAAGTGCGTCTACGCCGACCACAAGGGCCACACCAGCGACCAGGCCCAGCTGATCCTCGACTTCCTGAAGTCCGAGAAGAAGTAAGCCCGGGAAATCCTCCTAACAGAAAGGCCGCATCGGACGATGCGGCCTTTTTCATGTCCTGACGGAAGGCTCAGTGGCCCTTGATCGGGAACAGGTCGGTCACGCTGTTGTTGCCGTGGATGCGACGGATCGCGTCGGACAGCAGCGGGGCGATCGAGAGCACCGTGATCGGCAGGTCCTTCGGCCAGTCGGACGGCACGGAATTGGTCGTGATGACCTCGTCGATGACGCCGCGACGCAGGCGCTCGAAGGCGATGTCCTGGATCATGCAGTGCGAGACGACGGCGCGGACCGAGCGGGCGCCGTTCTTCTTGAGGAGTTCGGCGGCGGCCACGAGGGTGCCGGCGGTCTCCGTCATGTCGTCGACGAGGATGATGTCGCGCCCTTCGACCTCGCCGACGAGGCTGGTGGCCTGGACGGTGGTCGCGCTCGTGCGGCGCTTGGCCACGAAGCCGTAAGGCAGGTTGAGCATGTCGGCCACGGCCGAGGCGTACTTCAGGCCGCCCACGTCGGGCGAGAAGACCGTGGCGTCCTTGAGCCAAGGCTTGTTCTTGATGTGCGCGTAGAAGACCGGCGAGGCGTAGAGATGGTCGACCGGGATGTCGAAGAAGCCCTGGATCTGCTGGGCGTGCAGGTCGACCGTGAGGACGCGGTTGGCGCCGGCGGCGGTGAGCAGGTTGGCGACGAGCTTGGCCGTGATCGGCACGCGGGGCTTGTCCTTACGGTCCTGGCGGGCGTAGCCGAAGAACGGGATCACGGCCGTGATGCGGGCGGCGGAGGCGCGGCGGAGCGCGTCGATCATGATCAGCAGCTCCATGATGCGGTCGTTGGCCGGCGCGCAGGTCGGCTGGATCACGTAGACGTCGCAGCCGCGGATGTTCTCGTTGATCTGCACGAACGTCTCGCCGTCCGGGAAACGGTTGACGGTGGCGGTGCCGAGCGGGACGCCGAGATGCTCGCAGATTTCCTTGGCCAGCGCCGGGTTGGCGTTGCCGGTGAAAATCTTCATCTCAGGTAGGCTCATGTCGGTTAACGTTTAGCAGAGTCCAAGGAGGCGGCCAGCGAATCAACCTTTTTGAACAGTTCAGGCAGACGGCGAGAGAGGACGACCAGGCGACGCTCCAGGCCGAAGGGCACGGCGGGCGTGCCGTTCATGAAGCCGTCGGCGGGGACATCCTCGAAAAGTCCCGTCTGGGCGCCCAGCTTGACGCGGTCGCCGAGCGTGAGGTGGCCGGCGACGCCGGACTGCCCGCCGAGGACGCAATGGTCGCCCAAGGTCGTGCTGCCCGCGATGCCCACCTGCGCGGTGATCAGGCATTGGCGGCCGATGCGGACATTGTGGGCGATCTGGACGAGGTTATCGATCTTGGTGCCCCGCCCTACCACCGTCTGGCTGAAGCGGGCGCGATCGAGGGTGGAGTTGGCGCCGACCTCGACATCGTCTTCCAAGACCACGTTGCCGATCTGGGGGATGCGCTGGATCTCCCCATTGACCGGTTCGTAACCGAAGCCGTCGGAGCCGATGACGGCGCCGGACTGGAGGCGGCAGCGGGCGCCGAGGACGCAATAGTCGCCGATGACGACGCCGGGCTTGAGCCAGCAGTCGACGCCGACCGAGGCCTGGACGCCGACATGGCAGCGGGCCTCAAGGGTCACGCCGGCGGAGACGACCGCCCCTTCGCCGATCACGCAAAGCGGGCCGACATGGGCGGAGGGATCGACCTTGGCGGAAGCGGCGACGACGGCGGAGGCATGGATGCCGGCGGCGGGACGCGGCCAGAGGCGCGCCTCGAGCACGGAGCAAAGCAGCGCCAGCGCGTAGGAAGGATTGTCGACGCGCAGGAAGGCCTGACCCGAGGCGGGCTTACCCGCGAAAGCGACCGGCACGAGGAGCGCGCCGGCCTTCGAGGAAGCGACGGCGTCGGCGTACTTCGCGTTGCCGAGGAAAGAGAGGTCGGCGGGCGTCGCTTCGGCCAAGGCGGCGATGCCCGTGATCGGACCGACGCAGGCGCCCTCGACGGCTTTGGCTCCGGTCAGGGAGGCAAGTTCGGCGATGGTGAAGGCGAGCGGCATGGTCCTAAATGAAGCGCCCCTGACTGGCAGGGGCGCGGCAGAGTCTTACTTGGCGGCCGGCTTGTCGCCGGCGGCGGGGGCAGGAGCCGCGGGAGCGGCCGGTGCGGGGGTGACGGTCGGTGCGGACACCGGAGCCGAGGCCTTGTAGGCGGCGTTGAGCTCCTTGATCACGTCCTCCGTGACGTCGAGGGAGGCGTCGGAGAAGAGGACCGGGGCCTTGCCGATGATGAGGTTGAGGCCCTTGGCCTTGGCGACCTTCTCGGCCTGCACGCGGGCGTCGGCGACGATCTGCTTGTTCATCTCGCCCACGCGCTGCTGGATGGCGTTGCGGGCTTCGTTGACGAAGTTCTGCAGTTCGGCGCGGCGCTGCTGGAAGGTGGCGTTCTTCTGCTGGAACTCGGCGAGGACGGCCTTCTTGCCGTTTTCGCTGAGCATCGGGTCCTGGCCGCGCTTATCGATGCCCTGGAGCTCGGTCTGGAGCTGCTCGACAGCCTTGATGCGTTCGTTGACGGAAGCCTGCGCGGATTCCTCGGACTTGCGGATCTCGGCCTGGAGGTCGGTCGCCTTGGCGTATTTCTTGAAGATCTCCTGGTCGTCGACGATGCCCACGTTGGGGGTCGCGGCGAACACGGAAGCGGAGGCGAGCAGGAGGGCGAAGAAGGACTTCATGGGGAGGTTCTGCTTGAGGAAGCGGTTGGGCGGGCGGATGGCAATCAAAAGACCGTGCCGAAGCTGAAGTTGAACTTCATGCCGCCGGCGTTGATGTCCGCGCCGCCGGGGGCCTTGGTGGTCTGCAGCGGGAAGCCGAAGTCGAGGCGCATGACGGCGCCGCCGAGCAGGATGCGCATGCCCAGGCCGTAGTCGGAGTTGGCTTCCGCGACGCTGAAATCGGTCTCCGAGCGATTGACGATGCCGTAGTCGTAGAACGCGGCGAAGCGGAGATTGTCGGCGGCCTTGATCGTGTACTCGGCGCTGACGAAGCCGTAGGTCATGCCGCCCATCGGCTGGTTGCCGTGGGAGGTGTCGTACGTGTCGTAGGCGCCGACGTCGTTGTAGCCGAAGCCGCGCATGTCATAGGCGCCGCCGAGGTAGAAACGTTCGTAGAACGGCAGGTAGCCGCCCGAACCGGTGAGCAGGCCGACGCGGCCGATGACGCCGACCGTCTGTTCGGCGGTGGGCGAGACCAGGAACCAGCGGCCCGTGCGAAGCTCGGACTT
>RGES01000092.1 GCA_009917805.1 Verrucomicrobiota bacterium | reverse complement strand
CACGTCTTCGTCATCGCGGTCGACGGCTCGATCGTGTCCCACGAGAACTTCGCGAACATCGTCACCGACATCGCGGTCCTCCGCAGCCTCTCGATCAAGGTCGTGCTCGTGCACGGCATCGGCCAGCAGCTCGTCGGCCTCGCCGGCGAACACAACATCGCGCTCTCCGACATCCAGGGCGAAGGACCGACCGACGCCACGACGATGTCGCTGGCCCGCGAAGCCTCCGCGCTCGTCTCCCAGTCCGTCCTCGAGAACCTCTCCCAGGCCGGCCTGCGTTGCGCCATCACCAACGCCGTCCGCTCGACCAAGATCGGCCGTCTCAAGGGCGTGGACCACCTCTACACCGGCAAGGTCGAGAAGGTCGACGCCGCCATCCTGAAGTCGATGCTCTCGCAGGACATCCTCCCGCTCGTCACGCCGATCGTGTGCGACCGCGAAGGCCAGTCCCTGCGCGTGAACAGCGACCACCTCGCCATGGAGCTCGCGACGGCGCTCGGCGCCTCGAAGCTCATCTACCTCACGCCCTTCAGCGGCCTGCAGGTCAACGGCGTCGTGCAGCTCAACCTGCCCGAGGACGACCTCAAGCGCCTGCTCGCGGACAAATCCGCGAAGCTCGACCCGCGCATCCGCAGCAAGGCCGTCCAGGCCGCCAAGGCCCTGGACAACGACGTCCCGCGCGCCCACATCCTCGACGGCCGCGTCTTCGGCTGCCTCCTCACCGAGATCTTCGACAAGGTCGGCCTCGGCACGATGGTGCACGCCAACGACTACGACCGCATCCGCCAGGCCAAGAAGAAGGACGCCCAGGCCCTCTACAACCTCGCCAAGCACGGCGCCAAGACCGACGCCCTCGTGGCCCGCACGCGCCAGCAGATCGAGCAGTCCTTCGCCGAATTCTACGTCTACGAGATCGACGACAGCATCATCGGCTGCGCGGCCCTGCGCCCGTACCCGGGCGGCAAGTCCATGGAGCTCGGCGCGGTCTACGTGCAGCCGTTCTACCACGGACGCGGCGTCGGCCGGAAGCTCGTCGAGTTCGCCAAGCGCCAGGCCAAGAAGCTCGGCGCCAAGAAGCTGATCGCGCTCACGACCCAGACGCAGGGCTTCTTCCAGTCGGCCTGCGGCTTCGTCCCGGGCACGCTCACGGACCTGCCGGCCGAACGCCGCAAGTCCCTCAAGGCGAGCGGCCGCAATTCGCAGGTGCTCTCGTTCTCGCTGAGCCGCCTGAGCGACTCGGTGCGCTGAGCCTCAGTTCGTCGCGAAGTAGCCGCGCTGCTTCTCGCTGATCGGCAGGCCGAGCTTCTCCATCACCAGCAGGAAGTCCTCCCAGACGGCCCGCTTGGCGGACGCGCTCGGGTTATGCAGCAGGTAGTTCGGATGGTACGTCGGCATCAGCGGCACGCCGGAGAGGTCGAACCACTGGCCGCGGGCCTGCGTGATGCTCGGCGTGCGGCCGTGCAGCGCCTCGAACGCCTGGGCGCCGAGCGCGACCACGATGCGCGGGGCGACGACGTCGATCTGCGCTCGGAGGTAAGGAAGGTTGAACGCGAGCTCGCGCGCGGTGGGCGGACGCTTGCCGTATTGGGTCGGCGGCTCGGGGCGCCAGACCATGACGGGCGCGAGATAATAGTCCGCGGGGCTGATCGCGGCGGCGCCGAGGATCTTCTGGAGCAGTTCGCCCGAGGCGCCCGCGAAGGCCTTGCCGGCCTCCACTTCTTCGAGCGACGGCGCTTCGCCGACGAACACGACCTTGGCGTCCAGCGAACCATGGCCGAGCAAGGCGCGTTGCGCGCCGGTCAGATGCTTCTTCGTCTCGACGCAGGCGTCGACGCGCTGACGCAGCGCCTCCATGCGTTCGGCCTTGGTCCCGGCCGGCAGCGTGAAGATCGGGGCGTCGGCGATGACCGGGGTCGTCGTGACGACGGACGGCTTGGGCGCGACCGAGGCAGCCGCCGGACGGGCCGCCGGACGGGCCGCCGCGACCGGGGCGGACGGACGGGCGGCGGACGCAGCCGGCGAAACGGGAGCCGAGGCGGCCGCGGGGGCCGACGGCGCCGCGCCGGCGAGAGCCTTCAAGGTTGCCAATGACTCATCCGAAATACTGATGCGACGGAGCCCGGCCGCCTTCCGGCGCTTGAGCTCCTCCAGGAGGATGTCCAAAGCCTCTGCGGGGTCGTCGATCACGGGAGGGAGATGGATTGGATGGCGCGGGCGAGGGTCAAATCTTTCTCCGTGATCTGACCGCCGGCGTCATGCGTACAAAGCCGAAGGGTGACCCGATTCCAACTATTATGGATGTCCGGATGATGATCGAGGCGCTCCGCGACGGCGCCGACCGCATTGATGAAGGCCAAGGCAGCCTTGAAATCCTTTAACTTATACGCCTTCAACAACTTAGAGTCACTTATCTCCCACCCGTCCAGACCCTGCAAGGCCTCCTGGATCTGGCTGGGGGTCAAAGCGACGCTCATGAAAACAGCCTCTTTCGGCCTACTATCGGAGTCAACGCAGGGCTGAGAGAAGACCCCTATTGTGAATAAACTTGCCGAAGCTGTGCTTAACTGCCTTATAAGCGGTCAGGTTTGTCTCGGAAAATAACCAAAGTAAGAGACAAGCCCCGCAGTAATCCGGTGAGTTGACGGTCGTTAAGACGGCAAATCGAAATCCGAAGGTCGGAAACGGGCAATGCGGCGTAAGTAAACCAAGCAAAACAAAAGATATGGAAAACAAACTGTTCGTGGGCAACCTGCCCTGGGCCGCAACCGAATCCGACATCCGCGCTCACTTCTCCCAGGCTGGCGAAGTGGTCTCCGTGGAAGTCATGATGGACAAGTTCACGGGTCGTCCTCGTGGCTTCGCCTTCGTGACCATGGCGACCGCTCAGGCCGCTCAGGATGCGATCGCTAAGACCGAAAACATCGACTTCATGGGTCGCCCCCTGAAGGTCAACGTCGCTCGTCCTCGCGAAGAGCGCCCGTCCTTCGGCGGTGACCGTCCTCGTTCCGGCGGCTTCGGCGGCGGCGAACGTCGCTCCGGCGGCTTCGGCGGCGGCGATCGCGGCGGCTTCGGCGGCGGCTCTCGTGGCGGCTTCGGCGGTGGCTCTCGTGGCGGCTTCGGCGGCGGCGAACGTCGCTCCGGCGGCTTCGGCGGCGGCGACCGCGGCGGCTACTAATCCTCGGATTACACCTCCTACCAAGGGCGCCTTTCGGCGCCCTTTTTTGTGCCCGCATGGGTCGGAATACCCGGCCAGGGCCAAGGGAAAACGGCTATCCGCTTGTCCCCTTCCGACCCGCGGGCTTAATCCCCGACCGTCATGCGTCTCCTCCTCGCCGCCCTCCTCACCTTCCTCTCCTTCGGCTCGGCCCAGGCCGCGCTGAACACGGACGGCCTCCCCGCCGGCGCGGTGGCGATCGTCGGCGTCGACATCGCGACCCTCCGCGCCTCCAAGGTCGGCCAGGCCCTCGAGACGCTCTCGAGCCTGAAGGCGCAGGACCTCGAAGCCTCGCGCAAGCTCAACGAACAGCTGGGCATCGACTCCAAGCAAGACCTGCATGGCCTCGTCGTCGGCATCTATCCCGGGCCCGACGGCAAGGTCGCCGAGAAGAACGCGGCGGGCGTCGTCCTGATCCGCGGCAAGTTCCTGCCCGCGCGGATCAACGCGTTCGGCCAGAGCCACGGCGTGCCCGCGAAGACCGTCGGCAAGCATCAGGCCTGGGAAGCGAGCGCCTTCATCGAGAAACTTTCGGGCGAGAAGCCCAAGGACAACGCCCAAGGCGCCTACGTCGTCGCGCACTCCGAAAAGCTCGTCGTCATCGCCTCCGGCGAATGCCTCGACCTCGCGCTCGACGCGGCGGACCGCGGCGAGAAATCCGCGCGCTTCCCCGCCGCGGTGGCGACCCGTTTCGCCGCGGCCCAGCAAGGCTGGTTCTACCTGTACGCCGACGCGACGAAGATGAAGAACACGAAGGAGGATGCCGGCGCCGAAGACCTCTCCCTCGTGCTCGGCGAAAGCGCCACCGACCTCCAGCTCGCGACCGCCGCCGGCTTCGTGTCCGCCGAGAAGGCTTCGGCGATGCGCAAGCAGCTCAAGGGCCTGCAGGCTTTCGCGATGATCGGACTGTCGGATGACGACGGCAAGACCCCCAGCCAGAAGGAAGACCAGGCCCTGCTTTCCGAACTCGTGCAGAAGATCCGCATCGGCGGCGACGGCAAGCAGGTGACCCTCGACCTCGACTTCCCGGCGGACAAGGCCGTGCGGGCGATCGCGAAGGTGGTCGAGAAGTCCCAGAAGGGACCCGCCGCGCCGGCCGCCAAATAAAGGCCGATGCGACGCCCGTGGCTGCTGCTCGTCTGCCTCGCGACGGCGAGCGGACTGGCCTGGCTCTGGCTCGACCCGGCGGACCTCCGCCTCCGCGTCGACCCGCGTAGCCGCGAGGTCGCGTTGATCGTCCCCGCCGAACTGACCGGCCGCCGCGCCGCGGACGCGGTCCTCCACGCATTGGCCGAACTCACCGCGCCCGAACCGCGCGCCGACCTCCGGGCGCAGCTCGCGAGCCCTGCGCTGAAGTCAGCCGGGCGCGCGACCGTCGGCTTCGTGCCGGGAGAAGCACCCCGGCTCGGGCTCGACACGCCGGAGGTTCCCGAAGGCGGCAAAGCCATCCCCGGCCTCGCCCGCGTGCAGCTGCGCGGCGTCCCGCACGGCTACCTGCTCGTGCACGCCGCGCCCGCGCAAGGCCTGCTGGAGACCGCCGCCCGCCGCCGCTGGCTGGGCCGCGCGCTCGTCGAAGCCGGCGCCCAGGCCGAGACCGCCACGATCGCGGTCGGCGAAAGCGACGACGGCGCCTTCCTCGTCGCGACGATCGCCTTCGCCTATCGCACCGGCGAAGAAGCGGAAGCCGCGCTGCATCGCCTGACCGAGAAGCAAGGCGACTACGACGCGTTGGGATTCGCCGCGCGACCGGGCACCGATCGCATCACCCGCCGGACGAAGCTGCTGGTGGTCCGCTTCGACATCGAGACGGACCTCGTCCTGCAGGGACTCCGGCGACGCTGACGTCAGGCCTTCTCCAGCGTGCCGTCGGCCTTGAGGCGACGGTAGTAGCAACCCGAGCGGGCCTTGCCGTTCTCCTTCGTGTGGCAGGCGCCCTGACCGGCGGGACGGACCTTGTAGAGGATCGAGTTCTGCTCGCAGTTGACGCGCACCTCGAGGAGCTCGAGGAAATCGCCGGAGGTCAGGCCCTTGATCCAAAGTTCGTTACGGGAAGTGCTCCAGAACGTGGCCTTCTTCTCGCGCAAGGCGGTCTGCAGGGCCAGCTCGTTGACATAGCCGAGGATGAGCACCTCGCCCGTCTGGGCGTCCTGGGCGACGGCCGGGATGACATCGGCCTGTCCGGAAGCGATTTTCCGCAATTTTCCGAAGTCGAGTCGGAGCGCCAGGCCTTCTTCCAGTTCTTTGTCGGACATGTGTCCGTTTTGAAGGGGTTTGCAGGCTCATTCAAGGCTGGAAACCCCGCCTGTTTATCCCTTACGCATTAGGCCTATGTCGCTCAATAATTCCGCCGACCTTTCCCGCGCCGCCACCGAAGCCCGCGGCCTCGCCATGGACGCCGTGGCCGCCTGCCAT
>RGES01000091.1 GCA_009917805.1 Verrucomicrobiota bacterium | reverse complement strand
CGAAGTCTACGGCAAGGTCTTCCTGCTCAGCCTGCTCGCGGCGACGATCGTCGCGCTCATCGCCTTCAACCTACGCACGCTCTGGCTGATCTTCGAGAAGGCCGGCGTCGAAGGTTGGAAGGCGATCATCCCGGCTTACCATCACGTGCTGCTCACGCGCCTCGCCGGACTGTCGGCCTGGTGGACGCTGCCGATGCTGCTGATCCTTCCGCTCCTCAAGGCCCATAACACGGGCGCGAAGATCCTCTGCCTGGTCCTGCTGTTCGTCTGGTGGGGCTGGCTCTGCCAGCGCATCGCGAAGCGCTTCGGCAAGGGCGTGGGCTTCGGCCTCGGCCTCACCTTCCCGGTGACGGGCTTGTTCTTCCGCGCGGCCCTCGCCTACGACAAGTCGGCCTACGTGGCGCAGCCCTGAGCCGACCGGCATCAGGAACGAAAAGGCGCCCACCCGGGCGCCTTGCTCATTTGGCGGACTTGGCCTTGAGGTGCTGATCGAAGAAGGCGGTCACCAGCGGACGCAGGTCGCGCTGCTTAGGCTGCAGGTCGAAGGTATGCGGCGCCCCGGGGATGACCTCGAGCTGGCAAGGCGCGCCGCGTTCCTTGGCGACCTTCAGGTAGGTCTCGCTCTGGCTCAGGGGCACCGTCTCGTCGGCCGTGCCATGCACGAGCAGCATAGGCGAATCCTTGGCGTCGAGGTAGGTGATGGGAGATCCCTTCTTATAAAGCTCCGGCGCTTCCTCGCGGGTCTTCGCGAACATCTTCATGTCATGGTAGTTCATGAGGTCGACCGCGCCATAGAAGCCGACGGCGCAGGCGACGCGCGCCGAAACGTCCTGGTAAGGCTCCCCGGGGACGGCGTCGAAGCCGTCGGCCGGCCCGGTCGTGGCGAGCATCATGGCGAGGTTGCAGCCGGCGGAACAGCCGATGACGCCGATGCGATCGGGGTCGACGCCGAGGTTGGCGGCCTCCTTGCGGAGATAGCGGACGGCGGCCTTGGCATCATGCACGCTCTGCGGCCAGGTGACCTGACCCTGCGTGCGCCGCAGCTTGTAATTGATGCTCATGCAGACGTAGCCCTTGAGCGTGAGGTTCTCGCTGATGTTGAGCTCACGGTTGCGCGCCTTGTCCCCGTCGTTGAAGCCGCCGCCATGGATGACGATGATGCCGGGCAACGGCTTCGACTTGTCGTGGTCGAGCGGCCGGTAGATGTCGGCCTTCTCCTTGCGCGTGCCGCCGAGATAGGCGACGTCCTTGAGCACCGCGACGGTCTTAGGATAGACGGGGACTTTCTTGGCCGCGGCGGGCGTATCCTCGGAAGCAGGCTCGGCGGCGGGCTTGGCGACCGGCGCGGTCTCGGCGGCGCAAAGGAACGCGGCCAGGGTAAGCATGAGGGGCATGCTCCTTGGCTATCCTGCGGCCGAGGGCCGTCAATCCTCAGGGCCCGCAGATGCCGCAGCCGCCGGGGAGTTCGCGGAAGAAGTCGTGTCCCTTGTCGTCGACGAGGATGAACGCAGGGAAGTCGACGACCTCGATCTTCCAGACGGCTTCCATGCCGAGCTCCGGATAATCGATGACCTCGACCTTGCGGATGTTCTCCTGCGCGAGGATCGCGGCCGGACCGCCGATGGAGCCGAGGTAGAAGCCGCCGTGCGCCTTGCAAGCGTGGGTGACGGTCTCGCCACGGTTGCCCTTGGCGATCATGACCAGCGAGCCGCCGTGCTTCTGGAAGAGTTCGACGTAACTGTCCATGCGGCCGGCGGTCGTCGGGCCGAAAGAGCCCGAAGCCATGCCGACCGGAGTCTTCGCCGGACCGGCGTAGTAGACCGGATGGTCCTTGATATACTGCGGCAGCCCTTCGCCCTTCTCGAGGCGTTCGCGGATCTTGGCGTGCGCGATGTCGCGGGCGACGACGAGCGTGCCGGTGAGCGCCAGGCGCGTGGTGACCGGATGCTTCGAAAGTTCGGCGCGGATGTCCGCCATGGGGCGGTTGAGGTCGATCTTCACGACCTTCGTGGCGTCGGCATGCTTGCGCGCCTCGGCCGGGATGAAGCGGCCGGGATTCGTCTCGAGCTGTTCGATCCAGATGCCGTCCTTGTCGATCTTGGCCTTGGCGTTACGGTCGGCGGAACAGGAGACGGCGAGGCCGATCGGGCACGACGCGCCGTGACGCGGCAGACGGACGACGCGCACGTCGAGGGCGAACCACTTGCCGCCGAACTGCGCGCCGATGCCGAGCTGGTGCGCGACCTGCAGGAGCTCGGCCTCGAGCGCGGTGTCGCGGAAGGCGCGGCCGTGCTCGTTGCCCGAGGTCGGCAGCGCGTCGTAGTAATGGGTCGAGGCCAGCTTGACGGCCTTCATCGTCGCTTCCGCGGAGGTGCCGCCGATGACGAACGCGAGGTGGTACGGCGGGCAGGCCGCGGTGCCGAGCGACTGCATCTTCTCGGTCAGGAACTTGACGAGGGACTTCGGGTTCAGGACGGCCTTGGTCTCCTGGTAGAGGTAGCACTTGTTCGCGGAACCTCCGCCCTTGGCGACGAAGAGGAATTCGAACTTCGATCCGCTGACGGCGGCGATGTCGATCTGCGCGGGCAGGTTGGTGCCGGTGTTCTTCTCGGTGTAGAGATCCAGCGGGGCGAGCTGAGAGTAACGCAGGTTGTTCTGCGCGTAGGCCTGATAGACGCCGAGCGAGAGGGCTTCGGCGTCGTCGCCGCCGGTCCAGACCTGCTGGCCCTTCTTGGCGGTCACCTGCGCGGTGCCGGTGTCCTGGCAGAACGGCAGCACGCCCTTGGCGGCGACCTCGGCGTTGCGCAGCATCGCGAGCGCGACGGCGCGGTCGTTGTCGCTGGCTTCCTTGTCCGCAAGGATCGCGGCCACCTGCTCGAGGTGCTCGGTGCGCAGGTAGAAGTTGATGTCGTGCAGCGCCTGGTTGGCGAGGAGCGTGAGGGCTTCCGGGGCGACCTTGAGCACGGGCTTGCCGTCGAACTCCGCGACGGAGACGTGTTCCTTGGTGAGCAGACGATACTTCGTGGTATCGGGTCCCAGCGGGAAAGGTTCCTGGTAATGGAAGGGAGAGGCCATCGCCCTCACCATACGGGACAGGGTCCTGCCCGCAAACGGAAACAGGTCAACGCGCGGGCATCTGCGCCGGCGCGCCGATCCGGACCGAACCGAGGAGCGAACCTTCGATCAGGTCGACGGAAACCAACGCCAGCCCGGCCTCACCGGCGGCCGAACGTACGGTGCCGACGACCTTGCCCTCGGGCGACTTCAATTCCTGGCCGACGGTGACCGGCCCGGTGACGCGACGGAGGATGCGTCGCAACGAACCCATCGACTGAATGCGGGCCATGACTTCCTGGCCGAGGTAGCAGCCCTTGGTGTAACTGACCCAGGCCTCGAGGCCGCACTCCTGCGGGAATTCGTTGGCGCCGCAATCGGCCGGTACGGCGGGCACGCCGGCGCGGATACGTACGGCATCCAGGACGGCGACGGAGGCCAGCTCGCCCGGCGCGGATGCATCGGGCGACATCAGCACATCCCACGCGGCGACACCGAATCGTTTCGTCGCGAAGGCCTTCGCGCCCGCGACCTTCGGTTCGTCGCCCCAAGCCAGCCAGCGACGCCAGGCCGACGATTCATCCGTCGCGACGACGTCATCGGCGATGACGTTCGCCGTCACGACCGCGATGAGGTAGGCCGCGGAGAGATGCGGGCAGAGCAGCAGGAACGTCCCGTCGGCCTCCTTCGCGACGACCGTATGCGCGAGCACCCTGCCCTTACGGTTGAGCCAGAGCGCGTCGGTCAACGCGACGTTGCGCAGGTCCGCCGTGCACTGCCCTTGCAGGAAAGCCGCCGCATCCTCGCCGGTCACGCGGACGACCGCGGTATCGACTGAAGCGCAGCGCAGGGACATCAGAGGACCGCCCACAGCCAGGCGATGCCGTGCAAGGCGAGGTTCGCGTAGATCGCCGCCATCACGTCATCGAGCACGATGCCGAAACCTCCGGGCAGCTTCTCGAGCGCCTTGATGCCGAACGGCTTCGTGATGTCGAACAGACGGAACAGCAGGAAGCCGAGCAGGACGAACAGGAGCGCGGACTTGCCGCCGTAGACGTAAGGATTGAAGAGGAACACCAACGGCATCGCGGCGAACTCGTCGAGGATGACTTCGGAAGGGTCCTTCTTGCCGATGAAGGCGGCGGCCACGCCGCAGAGCAGGATCGCCGTCAGGACGACGAGGGAGTCGAAGAGGAATTCGTGCGGCCCGCCCTTCGCATGCGCGAAACGCACCACCAAGGCCCACCACAGCAGGCCGGCCGCGGAACCCCAGGTGCCGGGAGCCTTGAGGCGGCCGAGCGGTCCGAGCGTCGCGATCTGGACGATCATGAAGACAGGCCCGGCAGATGACGACGATGGCGGATGAGGTAGCTGGCGCCCGAGATCACGGTCAGCGCCACCGACAGCCAGAAGAGGGACATGATGATGACCTCCCAGTTCTGGTGCCACTCGGCCGAAAGATGCCAGTGCGTCTCATAGGCGCGCAGACCGATGAGGTGGCCGATCGCGAGGATCTGCAGGAAGGTCTTGATCTTGCCGAGGCCCTCGGCCTCGAGCACCTGCCCCGAAGCGGCGGCCACGAGGCGCAGGCCGGTGATCAGGAATTCGCGGATGATGATGAGCATCACGCCGAAGGAGGTGTAGAGCACCGTCGCGGCGTCCACGGGCAGCGGCTGGCCGGCGTCGTTCCAGCGCGGGACCGGCAGGCAATCGATGGCGGCGAGGCCTACGAGCAGGCCGAGGATGAAGATCTTGTCGACCAAGGCGTCCATCAGGCGGCCGAAATCGGTCACGGCGTTCAGCTTGCGGGCGATCCAGCCGTCGAAGATGTCGGTCAGGGCCGCCAGGATGAACAGGGCCAAGGCCGCGCTGGCCCAAGGGCCGGCCCAATAGGTCCAGAGGGTGATCAGGAAGATGGCCGGCAGGCGGGCGGCCGTCAGGAGGTTGGGAAGGTGCCTAAGAAAACGCATGCGGGCTTGCCGAAAGGATGTTCCCGACCGAGAGTCTGCCGCAACAGGAAAACGATGTCCCGCACCCACCGCATCGCCGTCTACCCCGGCACCTTCGACCCGATCACGTTGGGGCATCTGGACGTCCTCCGCCGCGCGTCGCGCCTGTTCGACCAGGTCGTCGTCGCCGTGGCGCCCAGCGACAGCAAGCACCCTTGGTTCAACATCGACGAACGCCTCGGCATGGCCCGACAGGCCTGCAAGGGCATCCGTAACGTCAAGGTGCTCGAACTCGAAGGCCTGACCGTCGAATTCGCCCGTAAACACAAGGCGGCCGCCATCATCCGTGGCCTCCGCAAATTCAGCGATTTCGAGTTCGAATTCGACCTCGCCCACGCCAACCGCCTGATGGCCCCGGAGATCGAGACCGTCATCCTGATGCCCAGCCAGGACCAGTTCGTGACCTCTTCCAGTTTCGTGAAGGACATCGCCCGCCATAAGCTCTCCCAGGCCGCGGCCTTCGTCCCCCGGTGCGTCCTGCCCCATCTGCGCAAAAGGTTGGCCGAAAAGGCCTGAAAAGGCCTGCCTTCCGCTGTTGACCGTGGGGGGTAGTTCTATTTGCTCGGCCATTCCCCCCGCGGCGTCCGCAGACCCGGGGCCTCCCTCCCTTTCATACATACCATGGACATCAAAATCCA
>RGES01000010.1 GCA_009917805.1 Verrucomicrobiota bacterium | reverse complement strand
CTCAACGTCACCGGCAGCTACCTCGTCGCCGACGAAGCCTTCAAGACCTGGAAGGAACAGGGTCTCCGCGGCAACCTCGTCCTGACCACCAGCGCCAACGCCGCCGTGGCCAAGAAGGGTTCCGTCGCCTACGACACCTCGAAGGCCGCCGCGAACCACCTCGTCCGCGAGATGGCCATGGAGCTTTCGCCCCTCATCCGCGTCAACGGCGTGGCCCCGGCCACCGTCGTGCAGGGTTCGGCCATGTTCCCCCGCGACCGAGTGATCGCTTCGCTTGCGAAGTATAACATTCCCTACACCGATGATGAGGCGACCGATTCGCTGACCACGAAGCTCTCCCGCTTCTACGCCGATCGCACCCTGACCAAGAACCCCATCACCCCCGCCGACCAGGCCGAAGCCTACTTCCTTCTCGTGACCAATCGCCTCAGCAAGACGACCGGACAGGTCATCACCGTCGACGGCGGCCTCCACGAAGCGTTCCTGCGCTGATCCCGTGCGCGTCTCCCTCTTCGTCCCTTGCTTCGTCGACCAGCTGACCCCCAAGGTCGGCCTGGCGACGGCCAAGGTGTTGAAGCGCCTCGGCCACGAGGTGGAGTTCCGCTCCGCGCAGACCTGCTGCGGCCAGCCCTCCTTCAATTCCGGCCAGTGGGACGTCGCCCGCGAGGCGGCCATCCGTGCGCTCGCGGTCTTCCGCGGCGCCGAAGTCGTCGTGGGCCCTTCGGGCTCCTGCGTCGCGATGATGCGCCAGTTCTACCCTGAACTGCTCAAGGGCACGCCGCATGCGGCCGAAGCCGACGACCTCGCCGCCCGCACCTTCGAGTTCTCCGAGTTCCTGGTGAAGAAGCTCGGCGTCACCGACGTCGGCGCGAAGTTCGCCAAGAAGGTCACCTATCATGACGGCTGCCATGCCTTGCGCGAGCTCCGCCTCAAGGAAGAACCTCGTCAGCTGCTCCGGGCCGTCAAAGGCCTCGAGCTGATCGAATCCGAAGAAGGCGAATCCTGCTGCGGCTTCGGCGGGCTCTTCTCCGCCAAGTTCCCGATGATCTCCACCGCGATGGTCCAGGTCAAAGGCGGCGCGCTCGCCCGGACCGGCGCCGATTTCGTGGTCTCCTCGGATCCGTCCTGTCTCCTGCAGATCGGCGGCTGGCTGTCCCGCGAGGGCAAGCCGATCCTGCCGCTGCACATCGCCGAAGTCCTGGCCAACGACGCCTGACCATGTCCGACTCCAAGGCCATCTTCCTCAAGGACGCGACCGTCAACGCCGCCGACGGCGACCAGCGCGCCTTCATCCGCAAGGCGCTCGGCGGCTACTACGTCAACCGCGACCTCCAGAAGGCCCGTTACCGCGACTGGGAGCGCGCCCGCGACGCCGCCTCGCTCGCCAAGTGGAGCGCGGTCAACGACCTCGCCAACGTCCTCGAGAAGTTCGTCGCCAATTTCGAACGCAACGGCGGCGTGGTGCATTGGGCCCGCGACGGCGCCGAAGCCCGCGCCATCATCCTCAAGATCGCCGAAGACGCCAACGCGAAGGCCATCGTGAAGTCGAAGTGCATGACTTCCGAGGAGATCCACCTCAACGACGCCCTCGAGAAGGCCGGCTATGGCGTGGTCGAGAGCGATCTCGGCGAGTTCATCCAGCAGCTGCGCGGCGAAGCCCCCTACCATTTCGTCTTCCCGTGCATGCACGTGAAGCGCGAGGCCATCAGCGAGCTCTTCGCCAAGCACCTCGGCACCGCGCCGACCGACAGCCCCGAAGAGCTGACGATGATCGCGCGACGCCACCTGCGACAGCTTTACGTCGACGCCGACATCGGCATCACCGGCGCGAACTTCCTCGTCGCCGAGACCGGCCAGATCTCGATCACCGAGAACGAAGGCAACGCCCGCCTGACGGCCGCCCTGCCCCGCATCCATATCGCGCTCTCGGGCATCGAGAAGGTGGTCAACCACCTCGACGACCTTTCCGTGTTGCTGCCGATGCTGGCGACCGCCGGCGCCGGCCAGCCGATGACCTGCTACAACACCCTTTACTCCGGCCCCCGGAAGAAGGGCGAATGCGACGGCCCGGAAGAGTTCCACCTCGTCCTGCTCGACAACGCCCGCACCCGCCTGCTGGCCGACCCGGAACAGCGCGACGCCCTCCATTGCATCCGTTGCGGCGCCTGCCTCAACGTCTGCCCGATCTTCAAGAACATCGGCGGACTCGCCTACGGCACGACCTACCAAGGTCCGATCGGCTCGGTGATCACCCCGCACCTGCGCGGACTGAAGCAATGGAACCACCTCTCCGGCGCCTCGTCGCTCTGCGGCGCCTGCACCGACGCGTGCCCGGTCCGCATCGACCTGCACCATCACCTGCTGCACAACCGCCGTAACGCCGCGAAGGAGTCGCCGACGCTCTTCGACCAGCTCTTCCATCACGGCTTCAACTTCGTGATCAAGCGTCCGTGGCTCTTCGCGACCGGCGGACGCATCTTCCGCGCCACGTTGCCGCTCCTGCAGAAACTCCCGCTGCCTTACATGGGCGCCTGGATGAAGACCCGCGACCTGCCCAAGGCCCCCGCCCGATCCTTCCGCGATGAGTGGAAGCAACAGAATGTCTGACGCTCGCTCCGATATCTTCGCCCGCATCCGCGAGGCGCTCAAGGTCAAGGCCCCCAAGCCGCACCTCAAGGCCGACGCCAATCCCGGCAAGACCTCCGCCGTGGCGAAGCCGTGGCTCCCTGATGGCGGCGAAACCGCCGACGCCAGCCTGACGATCCTGTCCGAACAGCTGGCAAAGCTGAAGGCCGTGCTGATCCGCGTCCCTGACCATGCGGCAGCCGTCAAGGCCGTCGCCGAACTCTCCGCCGCCAAGAACTGGAAGAAGGTCGCCTACCATGGCCATGAGCTGCTGCGCCCCGTCGCCGCAGGCCTCGCCTGCGAGACCTGGGAGGCGGACGCCTCCTTCGACAAGCAGCGCCTCGAAGGCTGCGACGCCGGCATCACCACCTGTGAATCGATCGTCGCCCAGCTCGGCGCGATCCTCGTCTCCAGCGCGACCTCCGGCGGCCGCGCCTTGTCCATCCTGCCCCACGTCCATGTGGTCGTCGCGGAGGCCTCCCAGGTCGTCCCCGACCTGGGCTCGGCCCTCGCCCTGGCCAAGGCTCGCCATGGCGACCGGATGCCCAGCATGCTCTCCTTCATCACCGGCCCGAGCCGTACCGGTGACATCGAGCGCATCCTGGTGCTGGGCGCCCACGGCCCCAAGGAACTCTACCTCATCCTGGTAGGCTGAACGGCTGAAGTTCGTTTTTTCCGACCCTTACCGCTGGAAACTAATGTTATCCAGCCTGTCTATTTCCCCTTAGAATAACCCCATGCGCAAGCTCCGCCTCATCGCCATCCTGCTTTCGGCCGGTCTCTGCGAAGGCGCGGAGCTGAAGCCTTTCAAGTGGTCGGGCGAACTCAACGTCCCCGACCCGACCTCATGTACGCTCGACGAAGCCGGCAACGCCTACGTCGCCTCGACGACTCGCCGCAAGGCCGCCGACCTGGACATCCGCGAACATGCCGTCTGGATTCCCGATGACGTCGGCCTGACTTCGCCCGAAGAAAAACTCGCCTTCTATCAGCGCGAACTGGCGCCCGGGAAGATGAAGGCGCCGCGGGGCGGCCTGAAGGACCATAACAAGGACGGCTCGATCGACTGGAAGGACCTGACCTTCCACAAGGAAGCGATCTACAAGCTCAGCGACACGGACCATGACGGCGTCGCCGACAAGATCACGGTCTTCGCGGAAGGCTTCAATTCGCCGGTCTCAGGCATCGCCGCGGGCATCCTCTATTTCGACGGCTGGGTCTACGTCACGGCCATCCCTGATGTCTGGCGCCTCAAGGATACCGACGGCGACGGCGTGGCTGACGTGAAGGAGCTGGTGGCGACCGGCTTCGGCGGTCATATCGCTTACGCAGGCCATGACATGCATGGGCTGCGCCTGGGACCCGACGGCAGGATCTATTGGACCGTCGGCGACAAGGGCGGCAACGTCACCAGCAAGGAAGGTCGCAGGTTCTCTTTCCCGCATCGCGGCGCCGTGCTGCGCTGCGAACCCGACGGTACCAACTTCGAAGTCTTCGCCCATGGCATCCGGAACACCCAGGAGATCGCCTTCGACGACTTCGGCAACGTGATCGGTGTCGACAACGACGGCGACCAGCCGAAGGAACGCGAACGCCTGATGTACCTGCTCGAAGGTTCCGACTCCGGCTGGCGCAACCAGCACCAATATCAGAAGACCGAGAGCCGCTGGATGAAGGAGAACATGTGGATGCCCAAGGGCGCCGCCGATCAGCCGCTCTTCATCACCCCTCCGATCGCCAATTACTCGGATGGTCCGGCCGGCTTCCTGCACGAGCCTGGCCACGCCCTCGACGGAGAGTTCCGCGGCCATTTCTTCCTCGATCAGTTCCCGAAGGGCAAGATGGACGCCTTTACGCTCGAACCCGACCTAGACGGCTTCAAGCAGACCAACCTGCGCGTCGTGAGCAGCGGCATCATGGGGATCGGCATGGCCTGGGGCGCCGACGGCAAGGCTTACTTCGCCGACTGGATCGGCGGCTATCCGCTCGACGGCAAAGGCGCGATCTGGCGCTTCGACGTCGCTCCGAACGTCGACAAGACTTCCGAGACCCTCCTCTCCAAGCCCTTCGCCACGCCGATCCCTCGCGAAGAATTGCTCGGCTTTCTCGGCCATCGCGACCAGCGCGTCCGCGTGAACGCCTCGATCCGTCTAGACCGTCTCGGCGCATGGCAGGAGATGCTCGCGCTCGCCCTCAATCCCTCCGCCGCCCGCTTCGCCCGCATCCATGCGATCTGGGGCTACGGGATGGGAGTGCGCCACGGCAAGGTGGCCGACGTCACGGCGGCCCTGGCCCTGCTGGATGACGCCGACGCCGAGATCCGCGTCCAAGCCATGAAGGTCCTGAGCGAAGCCAAACCGAACCCAACGATCTCCGACAAGGTTGCGGCGCAACTCGCTCAAAAGGACCTGCGCGTCCGCACCCAGGCCGGCATCACCTTGGGCAAGCTCGGCGGCAAGGTCCCGTTCGAGGCCTTCCTTCAGGATGCCGAAGCGGAGATGCGCCTTCCTTGGTTGCGGCACGGACTCGTCACGGGGCTGGCCGGCACGCAAGGAGCTGAGGGCCTCGTCGCCAAGGCCCAAGCCGCCGCCGGCGCCGAAGCGACCTTCGCCACCCTGGCGCTCGCCCGTCAGAAATCTCCTCTGTTGTGCAAGCTGCTCACGCACGCCAACCCCGACGTGGTCAACGAAGCGGCCCGCTGCATCCATGACGACGAAGGCATCCCTTCCGCACAAGAAGCGCTCGCCCTGGCCTTCGGGACGAGCGCCCTGCCCGCCCCGGCCGCCCGTCGTGCGCTCAACGCCAACCTTCGCCAGGGAGGCAAGGCCGACTTCGAACGCATCCTCGCCTGGACCTTGAGACAGCCGGCCGGCGCCGCTTTGCGCACCGAAGCGCTGTCGACCTTGCTCGTCTTCGACCAACCTCCCGTGCTCGACTTCGTCGATGGGACAGCCCGGAAATATCCGGCCCGCGACAAGCAGGCCTTGGCTCGCATCCTCATTCTCCGTCAGGACGAACTGCTGGGTTTGCAGAAGCCCGACGAACGCGCCGCGGCGCTTGAACTGATGGTTAGGTACGAACTCGATCTCCCCTTCCCCATCCTGCTCGCCCTGACCGAAGACCTCAAGGCGGCGCCGAACGTCCGTCTGCAGACCCTTCGCCTGCTCGGTCGCAAGACCATCGAACCCGCCGCGATCGTCCGGGCCCTGCGCGCCGCGGCCGGCGAAGGGAATCCTTCGGAAGTACGGATCGAAGCGGTCGGTCAGCTCTTCGCCCGCGACGTCGATGCCGCGATGGATGTCGCCCGCCTGTGGTCGCCCGCAAACTCGATGCCGGATTGAAGCTGGACGTCTTCAGGCTCGCCCAGGATTCCGCATCGGGCGAGGTGGCCGCCGCCCTCAGGAAGTATCTCGCCGCGCCGCCGAAGGGCGGACTGAAGATGGCCTCGCCGGACCTGCCTTACGAGCTCCTGACCGACGGCGGCGACCCCGCCCGAGGCAAAGCGATCATCAACGGCCATCTCGGCGCCAATTGCATCGCGTGTCACCGCGTCGATTCCGACGAAGGCAGCGAGGTCGGCCCCATGCTCCGACAGATCGGCGGACTGCGCACGAAGGAAGAACTGGCCGAATCCCTCGTCGAGCCGTCCGCCAAGATCGTGGCGGGCTTCGGCATCGAAACCATCGTCCTCAAAGACGGGACGACCCTCGCTGGAAGCGTGACGAAGGAAAACGCGAAGAGCCTCGACTTCAGGCTGCCCGACGGGAAGCCCCAGAAAATCAACGTGACCGCGATCGCCTCGCGCACCCCCCCGGTCTCGGTGATGCCGCCGATGCTGGGCATCCTCACGCCCGAGGAGATCCGTGATGTCGTCGCATACCTTTCAGGCCTGAAGCCGAAAGCGGCCAAGTCGGCCAAGACGAAGAAATAGGCTCTGCGTGGTTGAGTCCGTCGGTGTTTGGCCTGAAATGGTGACATGCTGCTTCGCCTCCTGCTGCTGACCCCGCTGCTGGCCATCGCCCAGCCTTCCCTCGTCACCGCTTGGCAGAAGCAATATGACGCCTGGTACTGGCCGGCGCAGATGGCTCGGCCGGAGAACGTGCGCTGGTCCGACTCGGGCAGGCTGATGGTCTATTCCTGGCGCGATAGCTCGGGGCAATCCTGGAAGTTGGTCGATTGCGTGACGGGGCAGATCAGGCCGGCTTTCGACCACGACAAGGTTGCGGCTTCCTTGACCGAACTCACCAAGCACAAAGTCACCGCGAAGAAATGGCCCTTCGGCCGTATCATCGCCTTGGACGACGGACGCGTCAGGCTCGAATCAGACGGCGAAGCGTGGGTCGTCGAAGCAGATCAAAGGCTCACCCCGACCCAACCCGGCAAGAAATCCGAGGTAGCCGCTCCCGAGAAGACCGGCAAAGGCCCCGGCGAGTCACGCCGCCTCTCCTTCTCTCGTCAAAAGGCCGAATCTCCGACCGGTGAACACAAGGTCGAGCTCCGCGGCGGCAACGTCATCCTGATCGCCCTCAAGAAGGCCGACGCCGAGACCAAGCTCACCCAAGATGGCGTCGAAGGCAAAGACGCCTTCGTCGGCCCGATCCACTGGTCACCGGACGGACGTCACTTCGCGCTTTGGCGGGAGCGTTCGGTTCCGGTCCGCCAATACCTCGTGACCGACTCGGTCAAGCAGACCAAGAAACCCATCTCCTACGACAAGCCGGGCGACGATCGGACCGAACGGATTCCGTGGGTGTTTTCGGTCGACGGCAAGACCGCCTCCCGGCCGGCGACGGACGTCCTTCCCCCGGCGTTCAGCACCGAGCGACTCGACTGGTCCTCCGACTCGAAGCGCCTTCTGTCCGAATTCATCAAGCGCGGCTTCACCGGACACGGCATCATCGAATACGACACGGAGCGCCGGTCCTGGCGCAAACTGCTCACCGAGGAAGATCCGAAGTTCGTCTATTCCTTCGCCACCCGCTATCGGTACGACCTGGACGAAAGCCGTGCGCTCTGGCTTTCGGAACGCAGCGGCTGGCTGCACCTCTATTCGGTCGACCTGAAGTCGGGAAAGACCTTGGAACCCGTCACCGCAGGCCCATGGGTGATGAAAGAAGTCGTCAAGGTCGACGAGAAGGCCGGTACGATCACGTTCGTCGCGCTAGGGCGGGTCGCCGGCGAGAACCCATATCACCAACACTTCTGCAAGGTCGGGCCCGGCCGCGCGTTCGTCGACCTGACGCCGAGCGACGGCCACCACGAAGCGACCTTTGCTCCTGACCGTCGCACGTTCATCGACGCCAGTTCCCGCGTCGACCAAGCCCCGAGCTACGTGCTCCGGAGCGGCGCCGACGGCCGCGCCATCGCCCACCTCGGCGCCGGCGACCTCACGTCGCTCAAGAAGGCCGGCTGGACCCCGACCATGCCTTTTGTCGCCAAGGATCGCGACGGCAAGACGGACATCTGGGGCGTCGTCACGCGCCCTTACCCTTTCGATCCCAAGAAGAAGTACGCCGTCATCGAGAACATCTATGCCGGCCCGCACGGCTCCTTCGCGCCCCATGCGTTCAACTGGTGGCACCGGAACCATCGCGAACTTTCCATGCTGGGGTTCTATGTCGTCCAGATGGACGGACGCGGCACCAACAACCGCGGCAAGGAGTTCCATCAGGTCAGCTGGCGCAACCTCAAGGACGGCGGCTTCCCCGATCGGATCGCATGGATGAAAGCCTTGGCCAAGACGGAGCCGAACATGGATCTCTCCCGCGTCGGCATCTTCGGCGGTTCCGCCGGCGGCCAGAACACCGCCCATGCCATGCTGCTCCACGGCGACTTCTACAAGGCCGGCGCGGCCGACTGCGGCTGCTATGATAACCGCATCGACAAGCTCTGGTGGAACGAGCAGTGGCTGGGCTACCCGGTCGGGCCGTGGTACGAAGCAAACTCCTGCGCGCATCACGCCGCCAATCTCCGCGGCCGCCTCTTCCTGTCCGTCGGCGAATCCGACACCAACGTCGACGTGAAGTGCAGCTACGACTTCCGCGACGCCCTGCTCGCCGCCGGCAAGAAGGATCAGTTCGAGTTCCACGTCGTCCCGGGCGCCAACCACGGCGCCGGCGAAGCGAACGAGATGCGCGAGAAGCGCGCGCGCTTCTTCGAAGCGGCTCTCGGCAAACCCCTCCCCCTCTGAACATGACCACCCCTCCGCCCGGCCTGATCGAACTCAGGCTCAACAACGTCGGCCAGCTGTTCAATACCATGGACCCCTCGCCGTTCCATGAGCGCGACCTGGACCATGACGCCGAGGAGTTCATCCTCAGCTGGGCCCGCGAGCATGAAAGGGACTCGGACCTCCGCATCCGCGTCGTGCTGCGGCAGCCCGCGGACCCGGACGCCGCCCGCCTCGTCCGGGAATCGATCCAGCATTATTTCGAATATCGCGCCCGCATCGCCCGGCGAGACCTGGGCGAGCTCTTCCGCGAGGGCCGGACCGCCTTGCTCATCGGCCTCCTCTTCCTGGCGACCACCCTGGTCCTGCGCGACCTGATCACCCCCGAGCATCGCCTGGGCGAATTCCTCCGCGAGGGGCTGATGATCTGCGGCTGGGTAGGCCTCTGGAAGCCCATCGACATCCACCTCTACCGCTGGTGGCCCCTGCAGGCCCACGGGAGGCTCCTGGCGCGGCTTTCCCGCTGTCCGGTCGAAGTGACCTTCGAGCCCTGAATCGGTCTTCGGCCGGACTTATGGGACGGGTTAGGAACCCGTTAATAACGAATTTTTTACGATGAGGCATTGACTGAGGGGACCCCCGCCCCCAATCCACACCTTTCGCATGCAGAATTTCGCGAGCCAGTGCCTGGACCAGACCAAGGCCCTCCTCAAACTCAACTTCAATTCCCTTTCAGCCGATGGCACTGTCGTGCCGGTCGCCGGGGAAGTCTCGCGGGCCGACGAGCCCGGACACGCCGCCCTCGCCTTCGGGGAATACTTCCGCGCCACCGGCGAACTCCACCTCGACCGCCAGAACATCGCCGAGATCGTCGCCCGGACGATCACCGCCCAGGTCCGCATCAGCAAGGGCTCCGACAACGGCATGGCCTTCGCCTGCCTCGGACTCCTGGCCTTCGGACCGACGCGCGAGCGCAACCCCGTCTGGGAGATCCTGGACGAAGCCACCCGCGCCCTCATCGACGAACGCCTCGCCATCGAGAACGACCACCACGACCACGTCCAGGCCTTCGACATCGCCAAGGCCGTCTGCCGTTTCTCCTTCGGCCTGACCAAGAAGGACGAGACCGGTCCGCTGGTCGACCGTTTCATGGACCGCATCACCGCGGCTTCCACCGGCGGCTTCCACGACGAAGCCTCCAAGGCCGCGAACGCCGACAACTTCGGCGGCGCCTTCGACCTCTACGGCGTCGTCTCGCTCATCTTCATCCGCCAGTCCCTCCAGCTCCACGCCAACATCCAGGTCCGTGACTCCAAGCTCCCGAAGCTGCGCGCCTTGGCCGAGAAGTATATCCGTGTGATCATGGACACCGTCCGCGAAGACGGCCTCGGCTGGTCCTACGGACGCGGCATCGGCGCCTACGGCCAGATGCACTGCATCACCCTCCTCCTGCAGGCCCTGCGCGACCGCTGGGTCCCGGTCGACAAGGAGCCGCTCGCCCGCGACCTGGTGCGCCGACTCTACGCGAACTTCTTCACCACCTTCTTCGACGCCGAGCACGGCCTCATCGTCATCCGCGACGGCGAACGCGACACCATCCCGGGCCACACCACCCGCATGGCCAATTTCGACGCGGCCCGCTATCTTTCGCAGTGGTCCCGTCTGGCGAAGACCATCGGCGGCGCGATGGACGTCGTCAAACCCGCCAGCCGTCTGCCGGTCTGCCGCTTCTTCTCCTTCGACAAGTCCCCGCGCAAGGAGCAAGGCCTTCTCTCCTACCAGGATCCCGCGTCCGGCCTGCACGTCATCCTTCCCTTGGTCTCCGCGGGTTCGCATCGCTTCTCCGACTCCCTCGCCTTCCCGCACATGCCGGGCGTCTTCGACTGGCCTTCGAATCAGCAGACCAGCCCGTTCATCCCTGAGTTCACCATCGCCGGCAAGGTCTACACCCCTTCCTTCTACGGCAAGAACGCCCAGGTCGCCATGGGCACCAAGGCCGGCACCTACCACTTCCGCTACGAACAGCCCGACCTGATCGATCGCGACGAGAAGCTTTCCGCCAACGTCGCTTCCCTCAAGGTCGACTGGGAATTCAACGCCGGCCGCCTCGTCGCCCGCTACGTGCTGACCGCCAAGGCCGCCGTCGTGCTCGAGGAGTTCCGCCTCGTGCTGCCGATCGCCGCCACGCATTCGCGCATGACCCCGGGCAACGCCTTGGTGCTGGGAGCCGAATCGCATCGCTGCGAAGTCATCAAGGACGACTTCCATGCCACCTGGGCCGAGACCAAGGTCGTCAGCGACAACCCCAAGCACCGCACGTGCTGGGGCAAGGTCCACTTCTATCAGACCCTCCAGCGAGACAAGTCCATGCCCCTGCGGGCCGGCATGACCTACGCCTTCGAAATCGCCTATCAGCCCCACGTCGTGCGGGCCGGGGACGCGGTCTGAGGTCGGTTTCCCGTCCCCTCCGCCCTTCGGGGTTGTCCTAGGCCGTTTCCGTGCCCTATTCCTAGGGTATCTTTTCATGCCCAGTCCGTTCTACATCACCACGGCCATCGACTACGCCAACGGCTCGCCGCACCTCGGCCATGCCTACGAGAAGGTCCTCTCCGACGTGATCTCGCGCCACATGCGCATGAGCGGCCGCAAGGTGCACTTCCTCACCGGACTGGACGAACACGGCCAGAAGGTCCAGCAGACCGCCCTCAAGCGCGGCGTCGAACCTCAGGTCCTCGTCGACGAGATCGCCGCGGTCTTCAAGGGCATGCTCGGCGACCTCAACATCTCGCACGATGACTACATCCGCACGACCGAGCCGCGCCACAAGAAGGTCGTGCAGCAGTTCCTGCAGCAGCTCTTCGACCAAGGTCTGATCTACAAAGGACAGAAGACCGACTGGTATTCGACCCGCCAGGAACAGTTCCTGACCGACAAGGACCGTGCTCCCGACGGTTCGTGGCCGGAGATCTACGGCGAAGTCACCCAGACGACCGAGGAGAACTATTATTTCAAGCTGACGCAGTTCCAGGGTTGGCTCGTCGAGCACATCAAGTCGCATCCCGATTTCATCACGCCACGCTTCCGCCAGAACCAGGTCCTCGAGTTCCTCAAGGAGCCGATGAACGACCTCTGCATCTCTCGGCCGAAATCCCGCCTCACCTGGGGCATCGAGCTGCCGTTCGACACTTCCTTCGTCACCTACGTCTGGTTCGACGCGTTGACGAACTACTATTCCGCCGTGGCCGACAAGGGCCTCTGGCCGGCCGACGTCCATGTCATCGGCAAGGACATCCTTTCGCCGCCTCACGCCGTCTACTGGCCCTGCATGCTCAGGGCCCTCGGCATCGAACCCCCGCGCCAGCTGCTGGTCCATGGCTGGTGGACCGTCAACAATCAGAAGGCCTCCAAGAGCTCCGGCAACGCGACCAACACCTTGGGCTACGCCGCCTCCCACGGAGCCGACGCCTTCCGCTTCTACCTCTGCCGAGAGATGGTGGTCGGCCAGGACGCGGACTTCTCCACGCTCACCTTCGAGAACCGCTACAAGGCGGACCTCGGCAACAATCTCGGCAACCTCGTCAATCGGCTGCTCAACATGGTCGGTCGCAATTACGCGGGCCTGATCCCCGCCGCCGCGGCCGACGAAGACCTGGAGAAGAACCTGCGCCAGCTCTGGGACGAATCCGCCAAGAAGTACGCCGAAGCTTTTTCCGAGTATCAGGTCAGCCACGCCCTCGAAGCGCTCTGGGTCTTCATCAGCGCGATGAACGCCTACATCGAAGCCCGCGCCCCCTGGAAACTCGCCAAGTCCGCCGACCCCGCCGACCGCGCCCGCCTGGATTCGTGCCTTGCGCATGTCGCCGAAGGACTCCGTCTCGTCGGCACGATCCTGACCCCGGTCATGCCGGCCACCTGCGACAAGCTGCTGACGAACATCGGTCGCCCCGTCGCCACCCATTTCGAGGGCCAGCTCAGCTGGTCCGCCGTCTGCACGGGCTCGCAGGTGGCCGAAAAGTGCATCCTTTTCCCGCCGATCGAGGTTCCGACCGAAACTCCGTCGGCCTGATTCGACTTTCCCCGCGGAGACCTTACCTTCACCGCCGTGGATCCCGTCAAGACCATCGACGAAACCGCCTTGCTGGCCGAGGCCGAGCGCCGGGCCGTCGGCGAAGGCTTCGTCAGTTATACCTTCACGGCGCCCGAACTCGACCCGCTGGCCGTCCTGGAGACGTTGAACGAGCCAGCGCCGCGTGGCTATTTCGAGAACCCTTCCCGCAAGCGCTCGCATGCCGCCGGTTCGCCGCTTCGTCTCTGGTCCGGCCGCGGCGAGCAACGTTTCGTGTCCGCCGACCGCTGGCTGCGCGAACTCGACGCCAGCCTGACCTGCGTCGGCCCGCGTCCTCGCATCATCGCGACCTTCCCTTTCTACCCTGGCAGCGAGACCGACGGAGCCGAAGCCAAGCTGTTCCTGCCAGGCTGGCAGGTCATCAGCGAAGACGGCCAGACGACCGTCACCCTCTGCGAGCCAGCCGGCCCTGGTTGCGCCGCTCGCCTGGCCATCCGCGCCGAGAGCTTCCGCAAGTTCAGCTATCGGTCCAACCCTCCCCCGCCCCGCGCGCCCGTCCCGACCGTGCTCTCGGAAGTCGGCGGCTCCTGGTTCCCTTCCGCGGTCGTCCGCGCGACCGAACTGATCAAGGAAGGCTCTTTCGAGAAGATCGTGCTTTCGCGCGCCTTCGACTGGCGCCGGGCCGAACCCTTCAGCATCTACGCGACCTTGCACCGCCTCCGTCGGGCCAACCCGCAGTGCCACACCTTCCTCGTCGACGAGACTGACGGCGCGCTCGTCGGCGCGACGCCTGAGACGTTGCTCTCCTTGTTCGACGGCGCGGTCCGTTCCGAATCCGTGGCCGGCACCACCCGACGCGGCGAATCCGCCTCCGAAGACGCCAGCCTCGCGGAAGCCCTGCTCTCCAGCGAAAAGGACCTTCGCGAACACAGCGCCGTCACCGCCTCCATCCTGCGGCGTCTCCGCATGGTCGGCGTCCTGGCCGCGACGTCGCGCAACGCCGAACTCCTCCGGCTCGGCAACGTGATGCACCTGCGCACCCCGATCGAAGGCACCATGCCGGCCGACCGACGCTTCCTCGAAGTCGCGGGCGAACTCCATCCGACTCCGGCCGTAGGCGGCAAACCACGCGCCTTGGCCCTGCCTTTCATCCCGGGATTCGAGCCGCACCAGCGCGGCCTCTACACCGGCGCCGTCGGCTGGGTGCGTTCGGATGGCTCCTCGGGCAAGCTCTTCGTGGCGCTGCGATGCGCCCGGCTCAAAGGCTCGGAAGCCCGGGCCTTCGCCGGCGCCGGCATCGTGGCCGGTTCCGATCCGAGCGCAGAATCGACGGAGACCGAGATGAAGCTGCGCACGATCCTCGAGGCGCTCATCTGAGGATGAAGGTCGTCGTGCAACGCGTCCTCTCGGCTTCGGTGTCGGTAGACGGGGTCATCTCCGGCTCCATCGGCCGAGGCTATCTTCTCCTCGTCGGCCTGGCCACGGGCGACGACGAGAACACCGTCCGTCGGCTGGCCGCCGACATCGCCAAGGCCCGCCTGATGTCCGATGCCCAAGGCAAGATGGGCGTCAACCTGCGCGATGCGGGCGGCCAGGCCTTGGCCGTGAGCCAGTTCACCCTGCTCGCCGATTTCTCCAAAGGAAACCGACCTTCCTTCAACGGCGCCGCGAAGCCGGAGTTCGCCAAGCCGCTCTTCGATCTTTTCGTCCAGGAACTGTCCAAGCTGCTGGGCCAGCCCGTGCCGACCGGCGTCTTCGGCGCCGACATGCGGGTCGAATTGGTGAACGACGGACCTGTGCCGGCGATCCTGTGGCCGTCGCCGCGGCCTATGAGAAGCAAGGCGCCGACGAGCTGGTCTTCCTGGACATCACCGCCTCCAGCGATGAACGTCGCACCATGGTGGACGTGGTCGAACGCACCGCCGACCAGGTCTTCATGCCGCTCACCGTCGGCGGCGGACTCCGTTCCGTCGAGGACATCCGCACGATGCTCAACGCCGGCGCGGACAAGGTCTCCCTCAACACCTCGGCGATCAAGGACCCGAACCTCGTGCTCGAATCCGCCCGCAAGTTCGGCAGCCAGTGCATCGTCGTCGCGATCGACGCCAAGAACGTGGGCCCGGGAAAATGGGAAGTCTTCACCCATGGCGGCCGCAACCCGACGGGCCTCGATGCGATCGCATGGGCCCGCCAGGCCCACTCCCTCGGCGCCGGCGAGATCCTGCTGACGAGCATGGACCGGGACGGCACCGCCGTCGGTTACGACATTCCCCTCAATCTCGCGGTGTCCTCGGCCGTCGAAGTCCCCGTCATCGCCTCGGGTGGCGCCGGCAACCTCGACCATATGGCCGACGTCCTGAAGCAAGGCGGGGCCAGCGCGGTCCTCGCGGCCAGCATCTTCCACTTCGGCACCTACACCGTCCGTCAGGCCAAGGAGCACCTCCGTGCCGCCGGCCTGCCGGTGCGTCTTTAAGCTCCGGTCGGCGGGACGGCCTTCGGCATCACCAGGATCTTGTCCAGGCGATGCCCGTCCATGTCCACGACCTCGAAGATGTGACCTAAGGCCTCGACCCGGTCGCCTTCGGCCGGGATGCGGCCGAGCGTGCGCATGATGAAACCGGAGATCGCGGTGAAACGGCCCGAACCTTCGCCCGGGAAACGTCCGACGATCCCCGTGGCCTCGCGGAAATCATCCAGGGAGACCACCGCGTCGACCAGCCAGCTGCCGTCCTCCCGACGTCGGACCGGCTTGGCCTGGGCGACAGGCGAGCCTTCGTTCGGCAGCTCGCCGACGACCGACTCCAGCACGTCGTTCAAGGAGACGACGCCGCGGACGCGGCCGAATTCGTCGGAGACGAGCGCGATATGGATCTTATCCTTGCGGAACTTTTCCAGCAGCTGCGTGCCGGTGCAGTTCGGCGGGACGGTCGGCGGCTCGGTGAGCAGGTCCTTGATCGAGGCCGTGCCGACGAGCGAAAGGTTGGCCCAGAGACGCTTGACGGAGACGACGCCGAGGGGACGGTCGGGCGAACCGCGGTAGACCGGGAACCAAGTGTGGCCTGACGCCACGACCTTGCGCCAGTTGACCTCGTCGGAGTCGTCGAGATTGAGCCAGACCACCCGGTTGCTCGGGGTCATCAGCCGCTCGGCCGTGACCAGGTCGAGGGAAAGGGCGCCGTGGACCATCCGGTGCTCGGCGGCATGAAGCACGCCGGAAGCCATGCCTTGGTCGACCATCATGCGCAGCTCGTCCTCGGACATGGTGTCCTCCGGCGAGCGCTTCTTTCCGAAGAGCCGCAGGACGATGTCGGCGAAGAAACCCAAGGTGCTGACCAGCGGGGAGGCCAGGAGGGACACCAGCATCATCGGCCGGGAAAGCACGACCGCCAGGCCTTCCGGATTCGAGAGGCCAAGACGCTTGGGGACGATCTCGGCGAAGATGATGGTCATCGAGCCGATGACGAAGGAGACGCCCGTACGGGAAACGACGTCGGCGTTATCATGGAGCCAAGCCCAGTCGCTGGCCTCGAGGTGAGGCCTGATATGCCCGGCCAGCGGCGCTCCGCCGAAGGTGGCGGCGATGATGCTGCCGAACGTCAGGCCGACCTGGACGGTCGAAAGGAACTTCGAAGGGTTGGCCAGGAGTTCCAGCGCGGCCTTGGCCCCCTTGCTGCCATCCTCGGCCAGACGCGCGAGGCGGCGCCGGTTGGAGGAGACCAACGCCATTTCCGATAACTCGAAAACACCGATGGTCGCCCAACAGGCCAATATCACGAACAATTCCACAAAACAGCCCTAGGGGTCGGCCTACGGACAGTCAAATCCGCTTGTTCACATCCTGCCTCGCCCTACGGTCTAACCCTCAATGGCGACCCATTTCGAGGCAATCATCGTCGGCAGCGGCATCGGCGGGCTGAGTTTCGCGCTCAATCTGGCCCAGCGCGGCCATTCCGTCGCCATCGTGACGAAGAAGACGAGTTCCGAATCCAACACCAACTGGGCCCAAGGAGGCATCGCCTGCGTCACCGACCAGACCGACGATTTCCAAAGCCACGTGAAGGACACCCTCACGGCCGGCGACGGCCTCTGCGACCTGGATGCGGTCAGGCACATCATCGAATCCGGCCCCGCCCGCGTCGCCGAACTGATCGCCTGGGGCGTCGAATTCGAGAACGGCACCGACGGACGACCCGACCTCGGCCGCGAAGGCGGTCACTCCAAGCGCCGCATCCTGCATGCGCGCGACATGACCGGACGTGCCATCGAGTCCGCCCTGCTCCGGGCCATCGCCCGTTCGCCGAAGGTCGTGATGCTCGAGCACCATCTCGCCATCGACCTCATCACCCGGGCCAAGCTCGGCGCCTGCCCGATCGGCTCGCCCGAAGACCGCGTCCTCGGCCTGCACGTGCTCAACACCAAGGCCGGACGCGTCGAGACGCTTTCCGCCGCCGCGGTCGTGCTCGCCACCGGCGGCACCGGCCAGGTCTACCAATTCACGACGAATCCCGATATCGCGACCGGCGACGGCATCGCGATGGCGTATCGCGCCGGCGCCGAAGTGCGCGACATGGAGATGGTCCAATTCCATCCGACGGCCCTCAAGGCGCCCGATGGCAGCCGCGCCCTGATCTCCGAAGCCGTCCGCGGCGAAGGCGCCATCCTGCGCGACTTGTCCCTGCGGGCGTTCATGAAGGACTTCCACCCGCTGGGGGACCTCGCGCCGCGCGACATCGTCGCCCGGGCGATCGACTCCGTCATGAAACGCGACGGCGTCCCGCATGTCCTGCTCGACGCCACCCAGGTGGCCAAAGGCCACTTCGCCGAACGTTTCCCGCATATCCACGCCACGTGCCTCAAGGCCGGCTTTGACCTGACCAAGGAGCCCGCTCCCGTGGTCCCGGCCGCGCACTACCTTTGCGGCGGCGTCGCCACGGACCTGCGCGGCCAGACGTCCCTCCCCGGCCTTTTCGCCGTCGGCGAAGTCGCCTGCACCGGCCTCCATGGCGCCAATCGCCTGGCCTCGAATTCCCTGCTCGAAGCGGTGGTGCTCGCCCATGACGGCGCGTCGGCGGCCCACGATGAGATCGTCGCCGAACGCGAACAGGCCATGCCCCTGCCGGCCTGGATCGACGGTTCGGCCGGCGATCCCGACGAACGTGTCGTGCTCACGCATAACTGGGACGAGCTCCGTCGTACGATGTGGGACTATGTCGGCATCGTCCGCTCGACCAAGCGATTGCAGCGGGCACGCACGCGCATCGGCACGCTTTCCGACGAAGTCCGCGAATATTACTGGAACTTCCGCGTCGAACCCAGGCTGCTCGAGCTGCGCAACCTGATCCAGGTGGCCGAACTCATCATCGACTGCGCCTTGCAGCGGCGCGAAAGCCGCGGTCTCCACTTCACCCTGGACTATCCGGCCAAGCTGACGGAAGCCCGCCACACCTCCGTCCGTCGTCCCCAAGGTCGCCCATGAAGATCGCCATCGTCGGCACCGGAGCCCTCGGAGGCTGGTATGCGGCCTTGCTCGCCGAGGCCGGCCATGAAGTCCATTGCCTCGCCCGGAGCGACTTTGAGGCGATCCGGAAGAACGGCCTCACGATCCGGAACAAAGGCGCCGAGCGTGTCGTCCGCGTCGCCTCGGCAACGCCTGACGCCTCGTCCATCGGGCCTTGCGACCTCGTCGTCGTGACGATCAAGTCGACCGCCAACCAAGCCTTGCCGGCCTTGATCGTTCCGCTCCTCGGCCCGGCCACGATCGTCGTGACC
>RGES01000090.1 GCA_009917805.1 Verrucomicrobiota bacterium | reverse complement strand
AAAGTGGCGGAGAGGATGGGATTCGAAGGAAAATTCCTCGTGTGTATGTCGTTGAACTCCAACGACCGAGGATTTTTGCGGACAGTTTGCGGACAAGTTAACTGCCAACTCTGCTAATTTACCCGAGTGATTTTAGCGCGCAAGTATTATCCGCAAATCCGTTGCAGAAAATACTCAGATCAAAGCGACAAGGTTTCACGCAATCGATCTCGCGCGGAAGCGACGCGATGTTCGACCGCCTTGGCAGTCAGCCCGAGGGCTTCCCCGGCCTCCTGATGCGACAGACCTGAATAGGCGGTTAGGATCAATGGCTCGCGCAAACCTTCAGGCAGACGCTGGACTGCGGCACGCACCATGGCGGCGCGCTCATCGGCATCGGCGGTGTCCTCGACCGAACCCTCGGGAATCTCCGGAGTCAGGCCGGTAAACCTCGCCAGCCGTCGCAGCCAGCTGCGCCGCCGGTTCCTGGCCAGGTTGATCGCGATCCCGAAGACCCAGGTGGAAACGTTTCCACCGGTGAAACGCTCGGAGGTCCGCCATGCCGTCGCGAAGGCCTCGGCGGCGACCTCCTCCGCATCGGCCGCATCGGGAAGCAGGCGATGGAGGTAGCCGCGGATGCGCGGGTTCAGCTCATCGAAGAGCACCCGCCATCCAGCCTGGTCGTCCTTTGCAGGCAGGCCGTTCATCGGGCCTTGTGGTGTCCGTCGACGCCGGGAGCGCCCTCATGGGAGAGGGCTTCGACCTGCGGCAGGATGAGCGCGACGTAGGCTTTTCCCTTCTCGGGCGGCATGCAGCCGGCAATCGCGAGCACGTGCTCGCGACGGGAACGCTCGCAGCGTCCGAGAGCGGCCTCGAGGCCGGCCTTGGACTCGGGGCCGGGCTTCGCCTCCATGGCGAGCTTGGCCTGCCTCACCGCCTCGCAGTGAACCTCGCACTCCTTCTCGAACTCGCCCTGGAGCGCGGCGATCCGGCCGATGGCGGCGTCATCGAGCCCGAACTCGGCGCGCAGCCACGCGGCCTCCGAACGCTGCTCGCACGCCGCGGCCATCCTGAAGTCCCGAATCGCCCACCAACCTGCGAACCCGGCCAGGAGCGAGAGGACCAACACGGTGATCAGGAGCCGCCCCCTCATCGGGCGGAAGCCTCCACGATTGAGCGCGCATGAAGCTTGGCCATCTGCTGCGAGTCCTGGTTGTTCGAGCGCCAGCCAGCCAGTCCGCCGACCAAGAAGACCGCCATGGCGACGGCCGAGACGCGAAGCACCGGACTGGGCCTGGGCCCCCTGAGGATGTCGCGGGAAAAGTCCTCGCAACGGCGGGGGGAGACCTGCCAAGCGGACATCAACTCGTCGATGGGTTTGTTGCTCATATTGACTGTTTAATGTCCGGACACCCCGGTGTCCCCCCTAAAGCCATTCGGGTGACCATAAAACATTCCGGGGGGAACCGGGGATGCGCACATGAATAGGTATGCGGATCAACACGGTGCAGCCAATCAAGCGGGTGTCGGCGTGGGGTCTCCTCATGCTCGCGACCTTACTGGCCGCCCCTGCGCAGGCCTGCGAGATCTGCCGCAAGGCCTACTTCGACGCGATGGAAGCGGCCCCCAAGGCCTCGGCCCTTCACCCGGAAGCCCGCGTGGTCGAATACCGCCTCTCCATCTCCGAGCAGACCTTGAGTCCGGCAGGACAGCCGACGCAGGCCCTGACCATCAACGGGGGCACGCCAGGCCCCGTGCTGCGCTTCAGGGAAGGCGACGTGGCCCGCATCACCGTGGTCAACGGCCTGGCAGACGACTCGACGTCCCTCCACTGGCACGGGCTACTCGTCCCCAACCTGCAGGACGGAGTGCCGGTCGTCACCACACCCGTGATCGGCCCCGGGCAGTCGCGCACCTTCGAGTTCCTGATCCGCCAGAACGGCACGTACTGGTACCACAGCCACACTGGCCACCAGGAACAGCGCGGCGTCTACGGCGCGATCGTGATCGAACCGAAGGAGGTCGAAAAGCTGGCCGACCACGACCAGGTCGTCATCCTTGGCGATTGGACGAACGAGCACCCGGCCGAGGTCCAGCGCTCGCTGCTGCGCGGAAGCGACTGGTACTCCTACCGCAAGGGCACGGCGCAGTCGCTCATCGGCGCCTACCAGGCCGGCAAGCTCAAGGAATACCTCGATGGCCAGAAGTCCCTGGTTCCCCCGATGGACCTCTCCGACGTCGCCTACGACGCCTTCCTGATGAACGGACAGCGCCGCCTCCAGCTTCCCGGCAAGCCGGGCGAGAAGGTGCGCGTGCGGCTGATCAACGCAGGGGCAGCCAGCTACTTCTACCTCGATGCCGCTGCGGGCCCGCTCCGGATCATCTCCGCGGACGGCCAGGACGTGGTCCCCTTCGAGCAGAAGCGCCTGCTGATCGGGCCTGCCGAGACTTACGACGTGCTTCTCACCGTGCCTGCCTCGGGCTCCTGGGAACTCCGCTCCACCGCGCAGGACGGCAGCGGGTCGGTCTCGGCCTGGATCGGCGAAGGGTCACCGCATGAGGCGGCCCCTCCGCCCAAGCCTGACCGCTATGGCATGAGCGCCTACCTGTCCTCCATCCTCGACCAGATCGACCCCGAGCCCGGCGCCCAGGAACCTGAGCGACCGATCTCGCCCTACGCCAAGCTGCGCGCCGCCAAGCCCCACGCCGTCGCCGCCTCCCACCGGGAGCTGACGCTCAAGCTGACAGGCGACATGATCCGCTACGAGTGGAGCTTCGACGGGCTCGACCCCCGCGAGGCCGAGGCGATCAAGGTCAAGGAAGGCGAGACGATCCGGCTGCGCCTGGTGAACAACAGTGACCGGTGCCGACGGCGCGGAGCCGCCGCATCCCGCGGCCACGCACGCCATGGCGACGACCTACGCCTGGGGCCAGGCCGCCTTCACCAACGCTTCCGCGACGGGCTACGCGACAATCCAGTCCGGACGCGACAACCTCTACGTCAGGTGGGAGGAGGGCCTGCGCCGCGGCGACGGTCATGAGCGGGAGATCAGCTACCAGCGCTACCTAGACACGCGCCTGTCGCTCGTCGCCGGCTACCGCTTCGGCAACCTGGACGGCGACCGGGACGGACCCTTCGCCGGCGCAGCCTTCCGCCTGCCCTACTTCGTCGACCTAGGCCTGACCCAGCAGTCCGGAGGGGAAACCCGGGCGGCCTTGGCCAAGAGCCTGCAGCTGACCGACCGGCTCTCGCTCGACCTCTCCTACCGCTACGGCAGGCGCACCCACGCGTCCACCGCGGCGGACCTCCGCTACCTCCTCACCAAGGACCTCTCGCTCACCGCCGGCTATAGTTCCGACTTCGGGGCCGGCGCCGGCATCCTCATCCGCTTCTGACCACCACCAACCCACACCACCATGAAACACGCCATACTCGCCATAATGCTCTCAGCCTGCGGCCTGATCGCCGCCGACAAGCCCGCCGACGCGAAGCCCTACCCCCTCGACAAGTGCATTGTCTCCGACGAGAAGCTCGGCGCCGAGGGCAAGCCCGTCGTCTTCGTCCACGAGGGACAGGAGATCAAGCTCTGCTGCCAGGACTGCCGCAAGGACTTCGACGCCAACCCGGCCAAGTACCTGGCCAAGCTGCCCAAGGCCGACTCCAAGCCGGCCGGCGCGGAGCACAAGATGTGCGCCTGCTGCGCCGACGCCGCCAAGCCGGCGGAAGCGGCGAAGCCCCATGAGCACGGTGACAAGGCCGGCATGAAGTGCCCGGATTGCTCCTGCTGCTGCAAGGACCACGGAGCCAAGGCCGACGGCCACGACCATGACGCGAAGCCGGCGGACGCCGCCAAGCCCCACGAGCACGGCGACAAGGCGACGAGCGCCGACAAGGCCGAGGCCGCCAAGCCCTACCCTCTGAAGAACTGCATCGTCTCCGACAACGACCTAGACTCGATGGGCGAACAGGCTTCGTTCGTCTACCAAGGCCAAACGATCAAGGTTTGCTGCAAGCCCTGCATCGCGAAGTTCGAGAAGAATCCAGCCAAGTACCTTAAGAAGCTCGAAGGCAAATAAGCCTTCCGAAGCCCCGCAGAAGCGGGGCTTTTTATTGGGCAAGACCGCGAGCGTTCCTCGCCTCCGATGAGTATCAGGATGTGCTGACCTGATGAACGATGCTCCGACCTCCAAACAGTGCGACCCGGCGTGTGACATGACGGGCGGTGCTTATTCTCCTTTGCGACATAGGCACGAGGGAACGACCTACTATTTCTGTAACCCGAGCTGCCTGCGGAAATTCCAGGCGGCTCCGGACAAGAATCTGCGTGCTCCCGACCAGGCCGACGGTGACAATACTTGCTGCACGGTCGAGTCGACGGACGGACTGACCTACTCCTGCCAGAAGCGAACCAACTGTAACATTACGGTTGGCCCAACAAACCGTCCCTGATCACAAGCCTCCTATAAATCCAGCGCAATTGCCACGCCGCCTGATTTAAAGGCAGATCGCTCAGTGGGCGCAAGTACAGCCATACTCCTGACGCTTGCACTCTCCGCAGAGGGCGGTGTTCAAAGTCAGACGGAAGTTCGTCGGTTTGGCGTCCGCCGCGGCGCGGACTTGAACCACGATGGCCGCCGGCTCCTTGGCTTGCAGCGGTTCCTTGGTGATGAATCCATTCGGATGGGGCTCAAGGATGACATCCTTACCGTCGACCTTAACGACGACGATGCGGTCGCCTCTGGGCACGGGCTTGCCGGCGGCGTCGGCGAAGGTGACCGTGGCCTTGCGGTCCGACTGGATCACGAATTGCGCGCGCAGTCCGGGTGCCTCCAGACGGCGACCAGGCTGGACGTCGGTAGCCGGCTTGGCGGGCTCGGCGGCGATCAGGGCGCCGATTGAAAACAGGGAGAGAAGGAGGATTTTCATGGTTGGGTGGTTGTTGGGGTGGGAGAAGAGGAGAAACGCGCCTCGACCCAGTCATAAAGGACAGGGAGAAGCAGGAGCGTCAGGGCAGTGGAAGTGAAGATTCCCCCGATGACGACGGTCGCCAGCGGCTGCTGCACCTCGGCCCCTGGACCGGTCGAAAGGGCCATGGGCACGAAGCCCAAAGAAGCGACGAGCGCGGTGATGAGCTTGGGACGCAGCCGGGTGACGGTGCCGTCGACCACCGCGAGGCGGAGCGGGCGGCCTTCCGCCCGCAGCTGGTTGATGAAGCTCATCAGCATGATGCCATTGAGGACCGCGATGCCCGACACCGCGATGAAGCCGATACCGGCCGAGATTGTGAAGGGCATGCCTCGCAGCCAGAGTGCAAGCACGCCGCCTATAGCCGCGAGCGGCACGCAGGTGAAGACTAGTGCCGCCTGACGAAAACTGCCAAAGCCGGCATAGATGAGGAGCAGGATCAGCCCAAGCGCCGCGGGGACGACCAGCGTCAGGCGCTCGCGCGCCCGCTGCAGGTTCTCGAACTGGCCACCGAACTCCCAATAGACGCCGCCGACCGGCTTGACCTCGGACTTGAGTTTGGCCTCGGCTTCGCGCACAAAGCCCTCGGTGTCACGGCCGCGGACGTTGATGAGGATGGCCAGACGGCGGCGCGCGTCCTCGCGGGTGATGACGCCCGGACGTTCGACCAGTTTGACGTCAGCCACCTTGGAGAGCGCGACCATCGTACCGGAGCCATCCTCGGCAGAGACCGGGAGATCGCCGATCTGCGAAGGCGAAGTACTTTCGGCACCAGGCAGGCGAACGACGACCTCCATGGGACGCCCCGAAGCGGGCAGCTGCCCGCT
>RGES01000089.1 GCA_009917805.1 Verrucomicrobiota bacterium | reverse complement strand
AAGAGCGATTTAAAACATTACAGCGAGACGCAACTCCGTCATTCCGAGACGGACATCGAGAATCCACGCTCCCGCCGACAGATCGTCGCCGCCGCCGACTATCAGGACGAACGCCCTTGGGTGCTGGCCGGCGTCCGTTGCAAGGAACTGGGACTCTTCGAGATCGCCCACCTCGGCGTCGCGGAGATGCTCGCCCCTTATGAGGTCGTCCGCGCGAACCAGAGCGGCGCCTTCTTCATGGCCTGCCTGTCCGGACAGGGACAGGTCTGGGTCGATGGACGCTGGCGGACCATCTCGGCGGGCCAAGCCTGCCTGCAGCCCGCCGGTATCCGTAATTCCTTCCGTATCGGGCGAAGCAAGCGCTGGGATTTCTGTTGGATCCGTTTCGGCGGGGGCGTGCGTTCTAACACCATCTTCCGGTCGAGTTCACCGGTGCTCGCCGACTTCGACGCCGAACCGCTTCGGGCGGCCATTTCCGGCCTGATCGCCGAACTCAAAGGCGCCAAGGTCTCGCGACGAAACCATCAGTGGATCGAGCTGGCCTATGATTATGTGCGGAGCTTCGCCGGCAGTTTCCGGGGCGACCCTCGCGTACAGCGGCTTTGGGACGACGTCCATGGCCGGCTCGATTTCGCCTGGGATACCAAGTCACTTTCACGGGAATCAGGATTGAGTTTCGAGCACCTGCGGCGCCTCTGCCTCAAGGAGATCGGCCGCACGCCGATGAACCACCTGACCCATCTGCGGATCCAGCAGGCGATCCGGCTGATCAGCGAGTCCGACGACAAACTTGCCGTCATCGCCCGCAAGGTCGGCTTCGCGAACGGCAACAGTTTCTCCTCTGCTTTCAAGAAGTCGACCGGACATGCCCCTTCGCACTTCCGGACCGAAGGCTAAGGCCTGCTTACGCCCGTAAATGTGCATTTGAGAGGGGTCGGGTTGCGGCTGGGGGTGCTGCTAAGTCTTGTAGGGTCTGAGGCCCGTAGTTTGATGGAGCCATGCTTCCCCGCATCAGCCCCCTCCTGCGCATCGTCATGGCCTTCGCGACCGTCGCCCTTGGCGCCGCCCCAATCAAGGTCACGGTCATCTCCGACGACCATGTCGCCGTCAAATCCTTGGTCGAAGAGCTCAAGGGGGCCGGCGCCGTCGTGACGGAGGCCGACCGCCCTAGCGAGATCATCGATACGAAGCACGAGAAGGACGAGGTCATCGTCCTCTATCGCAAGGACTACACCCCTTACGAGGTGAAGGAGCGCGCCGCCCTCGCCGACCTGTCGAACCGCGGCATCAGCTTCGTCGCCTTGCGCGGCGCCATCGCCGGACCTTCCGCCAGCTGGGGCAAGGAGACCTTCGGCGCCGGTTGGACGGCCGAGAGCCGTCGCTTCCGCACCTTGATGATGCTCAACGTCCGGACCGACGCGCATCCGCTCGCGAAGGACGCGTCCACCTTCGACGTCACCGACCAGACCGTCTTCGACCTCGACCTCAACGAAAAGCTCCAGGTGCTCGCCTCATCCTTCACCTCCAAGGTCAGCGCCAACCGCAAGAAGATCGTCGAGGTCTCGGACAAGGTCTCCATCTACGACATCCAGCCGCAGGCGTGGGTCTTCGAGAATTCCCGCCTGCGATCCGCCGTCTTCCTGCAAGGCGAGGCTGAGACGCTCGCCCACGCCAGCTACCGCACCTTCATCAAGCGAGGCATCGCCTGGGCCGCCCGTCGCGCCAACACCGACGAGCTTTGCACGGCCAAGGACCTCGCCGACATGCGTTACCCCGTCGGCGGTCCCAGCCGCGCCGAGAAGGCCATCGCCGCCTTCCAGATGCAGCCCGGCTTCAAGGCCAGCGTCGTGTCGACCGAGCCTCTGATCAACAAACCCATCGCGGTCCAATGGGATGAGCGCGGTCGCATGTGGGTCGCCGAGACTCCGGAGTATCCCAACGGACGTCGACCGCTCACCGCCGAGTCCTGGCGCGAAGGCGGCGTGCTCGTGCCTGGCAGCTACGACCGTCCGGCCCAGGACAAGATCAGCGTACTTTCCTCCAGCAAGAACGACGGCGTCTTCGACCAGAAGAAGGTCTTCCATGAAGGCCTCGAGCTGATCACCGGCTTCTGCCACTACAAGGACGGCGTCATCGCCGTCTGCCAGCCGCACATCGTCTGGCTCCGCGACACCGACGGCGACGGCAAGGCCGACAAGGAAGTAGTCCTCTACGGCGGATTCACCCCGGGTGATACGCACTTCGTCGCCAACCATTTCATCCTCGCCCCCGATGGCTGGGTCTACGCCAGCAACGGCGGCAGCGGCGAAGTCTTCCCCGTCTCGAATCCCGAGCGCAAGGTCCGCGTTTCTTCCGGCACGTTCCGCTTCAAGCCGGACGGTTCGGCGATCGAACAGATCGCTTCGCAGGGCGGCAACAGCTTCGGCAACGAAGTCACCAGCAAGATGGAGCTGTATCACGGCAAGGCGACCAACGGTAATCCGATCCAGCACGTCGTGCTGCCGGAATCCATCCTCGCCAAGGCTCCGGGTACGCCCGCCAAGGCCTTCAGTTCCGTGAATCCGCGTCGTCCCGTCCTGCGCACCGACCTGCCGGACCGCGCGCCGCTCCTGCAGATCGACCAGGTAGGCTATTATACCGCCGCGTGCTCCGTGGCCGTCCAGGAACACGGCGCCTGGCCGGATGAATATCGCGACGCCATCTTCATCACCGAGCCCATCCTCGACATCATCCATTTCGAGAAACTGACCCCGAGCGGACCGACCTTCCTCGGCGAAGTCACCCTCAAGGACCGCGAATGGCTGCGCTCCATGGACCATTGGTTCTGTCCCGTCGACGTCTCGTTCGGCCCGGACGGCGCGTTGTACGTCCTCGACTTCTACACGCCGGTCGTCGCGCATAACGACACCCGCGGCCCGATGCACAGCAAGTCCGGCGCCTCGGTGCGTCCGGACCGTGAGCACTACTTCGGCCGTATCTACCGCATCCAGCATGACGCCGCTCCGAAGTTCGCCATCCCCGACCTGTCGAAGGCGGATGTCGCCGGACTCGTCGCCGCTTTCGACCATCCGAACAAGGTCGTCCGTTTCAACGCCCTCCGCGTCCTCATGGAAAAGGACGCCGGCCTGCTGGCTTCGGCCGTCGGCCCGCTCGTGACCAAGGTCCGCAGCGACGCCAAGTCCGAGGCCCGGATCCAGGCTCTTTGGGCGCTGCAGCGTCTTGATCGTCTGGAAGACGGACTCCTCCGCGCGCTTTGCGCCGATGCCGATCCGGACGTGCGCAAGAACGCCTTCCTCGTCGCCGAAGCCAGCCACACCAAGCTGCCGACCGAAGTCTTCGCCAAGGCCTTGGGTGATGCCGAACCACGCGTCCGTCTCGCCGCCTTGCGCGCCATGGGCAGCGCTCCGCTGGAAGCTTCCGCCGGAGCCTTGTTGCTCAAAGCGCAGGCTACCATGACCGACGACTGGTCCAAGGCCGCCGCCACGGCCGCCGCCGCCGCCAATCCGGGTCCCGTCCTGGCCGGCATCCTGGGCGGGCCGGCCGATGCCGCGGGTGCTGAATTCGCCCGTACGCTCGCCGCTTCCTTGAACGGCGAAGAGACCACGCTCGTGCTTGCCGCCGCCGCCAAGTCCGCGAACAAGCCGGTGGCCGTCGCCGTCCTCGGCGAGATCGCTTCCCGCCGGGTGGTCGCGCCCGCATCGCTCGACGCCGCCCGTGCGGCCTTGCGGACGCTGCTGGCAAGTCAGGATGAGTCCATCGCCGGATCTTCCGCCGCGATCGCCGCGCTCTGGTTCACCGACGGCAGCCTGAAGGCGGAACTCGCTTCCGCCGCTGATCGTCTCCTGCCCGTGCTCGCGCCATGCAGCTCGGACCGATGCAGGTCTCGCAACTCGTCCGTCATCCCGATGCGGCCACCGCCAAGCGTGCCGTCGCCGTCCTCGCCAAGCTGAACGCCGGCAGCAATCCGGCGAAGGATGACCTCATCGCCAAGCTCCGTCCCGAGGTCGAGAAACCCGGCGACGTCGCCAAGGGCAAGGAGCTCTTCACGTCGGTCTGCCAGACCTGCCATAAGGTAGGCAACGTCGGCAATGAATTCGGCCCGAACCTGCAGGGCATCGGTTCCCACCCGGCCGCGGAACTGCTGGTGCATATCGTCGACCCGAACCGCATGGTCGACGACGAACACCGCACATGGAACTTCAAGATGAAGGACGGCACCCAGTACTCCGCCCTGATCGGCAGCGAGAATCCGACCTTCGTGAAGCTCAAGCTCCCGGGCGGCCTGTCGGCCGAGCTCAAGGTCGCGGACATCGTCAGCCGCGAGCGTTCGCCGAATTCCCTGATGCCGGAAGGCTTCGAGTCGCTCGGCGCCGAAGGCCTGCGCAACGTCATCGCTTATCTCCGTAGCGTCGCGATCAGCCCGGAAGGCGTGACCGTCGGCCGTTTCCGCCTGCTGAATCTCTCCGCGGCCTTCACCGCCTCGACGAACACCGGACTCTACGCCAGCAAGAACGCCAAGCGCGACACCTTGCCGTTCGCCCAGTTCGGCAAAGTCGAATCGAACGGCGTACCCTATGAGGTCGTCGACCCCAAGAACGCCAAGGACGGCCTGAACGTCATCGTCCTCAAGGGCGGCAACGGACAGGGGGCCTACTCCAAGACCTTCGCCCAGAAGGTCGAGATCCCGGTCGGCTCCGTGGCCAATCGCATCCACTTCCTCGGCGCCGTCGGCGGCTGGGGCGCGCATGACGCCATCGCCATGATCGCCGAGGTGCACTTCCTCAGCGGCAAGGTGCAGAAGAAGGTCTTTTATGGCGCCCGCGACTTCGCGGACTACAACGGCGTGGGCGACGTCCCCGGATCCAAGTCCGCCCGCCAGCTGCTGACCGGCGAAGGCCGTCAGGTGCGTACGCTCTGGATTCCCGTCGAAAGCGACGAGATCATCGACAAGCTCGTGCTGAGTTCCGCCGACACCGAGATCGCGCCCACCACCGTGGCCGTGACGATCGAGATCGGCGGTCCGCCCAACCCGCCGCGCGGCAAGGACGAGGATGCCCCCAGGCCCGGCAAGAAGGGCAAAGGCAAGGCGAACGAGGGTCCGAGCGACCTGCTGCCCAAGGATAACCCGAAGACCACGCAGGCCTTCGGCCAGTCCTTCGGCCCGCGCAAGGCCGGCCAGCTCCGCGTGCTCTTCGCCGGCGCGGGCAGTTCGCACAACTTCCCGGCTTTCTTCCTTGGCACCGACGCGTTGACCGCGAAGGCCGCCGGTTACGACGTGGCTTCCACGCCGAATCTCAAGGAGACCTTGGCGCTGCTGCCGCAAGCCGACCTGTTCGTGTTCAGCGGCAACCATGGCCAGTTCGGTACGCCTGAGTTCCAGAAGGCCATCCGTGACTTCGCGGCGGCCGGGAAGGGCATCGTGCTGCTCCATGCCGCCACCTGGTACAACTGGCCGCTCGAGACCAAGTATAACGACGAGTTCGTCTGCGGCGGGTCACGCAATCACGGCCACAGCGACTTCACGTTCACCGTCACCAAACCCGAGCACCCGATCATGAAGGGCGTACCGGCCACCTTCGTCATCAATGATGAGAGCTACAACATCGAGCTCACCCGCCCGGAAGGCGCCGAAGTCCTCGGTACCATCCCGCGTCAGACCCCGAAGGAAGGCCTGTCGTCCATCCTGCCTTCCGTCTGGACCGTGAAGTATCCCGGCACCAAGGTCGTCTGCATCGCCCTCGGTCACGACGAGAAGTCGCACGACCACCCGGCCTACAAGCAGCTCCTCCT
>RGES01000088.1 GCA_009917805.1 Verrucomicrobiota bacterium | reverse complement strand
GCGGCGGCGGTCACCTTGGCGTCGGCTTTGCCGCCGGCGCGTTCGAGGGCGTAGTCGCGCGTGAAGCGCAGGAGGTTGTTGACGATGCGCGGCGTGCCGCGGGCGCGGCGGGCGATCTCGTCGGCGCCGCCTTGGTCGATGTCGAGGCTCAGGAGCGCGGCGTTGCGGCGGACGATGCTGAGCAGCTGCTCGCGCGTGTAGTAGTCGAGGCGCGTCTGCAGCGTGAAGCGGCTGCGGAGCGGGGCGGTGAGCAGGCCCGTGCGGGTCGTCGCGCCGACGAGCGTGAATTTCGGGAGGTCGAGGCGCACGCTGCGCGCGTTCGGGCCTTGGTCGATCATGATGTCGATGCGGAAGTCCTCCATCGCCGAGTACAGGAACTCCTCGACCGTCTTCGGGATGCGGTGGATCTCGTCGACGAAGAGCAGGTCGCCTTCCTGGAGGCTCGTGAGCAGGCCGGCGAGGTCGGAGGCCTTCTCGACGACGGGGCCGGAGGTGACGCGGATCGGGCGGCCCATCTCTTCGGCGAGGATCATCGCGAGGGTCGTCTTGCCGAGGCCGGGCGGGCCATGGAGGAGGATGTGGTCGAGCGTGCGGCCTTCGCGGCGCGCGGCGCCGATCATCACGCGCAGACGTTCGACCGTGCGCTGCTGGCCGACGAAGTCGTCGAGCTTCGGCGGGCGCAGGGCGGCGTCGAGCGAGCGGTTCGCGCGCGACACGGCTTCCTTGCCGGCGAGCGGCTGGGGGTCATCGGGCGAATCCTTGCGGGCCATGGAGCGCAAGGTGCGGGCTCGGGGCGAATTGGCAACCCTCAGTCCTCGGCGAAGCCTTTCGGCAGGGCGGAGGCGGGGAGGCGTTCGACGTCGGCGCCCAGGGAGCGCAGGCGTTCCTCGAAGCGTTCGTAGCCGCGGTCGAGGTGGTAGAGGCGTTGGACCCAGGTCTCGCCCTTGGCGACCAGCGCCGCGAGGATGAGGGCGGCCGAGGCGCGGAGATCGGAGGCCATGACCGGCGCGCCGGAAAGCGGACGGTCGCCGTAGATGGCCGCGGTGGCGCCGTCGATGGCGATCTCGGCGCCCATGCGCTGGAGCTCGGCGGCGTGCATGAAGCGCGCCGGGTAGATCTTCTCCGTCACCGTGCTGCGTCCGTCGACGAGGAGCTGCAGCGCCATGAACTGCGCCTGCAGGTCGGTCGGGAAGCCCGGGTAAGGTTCGGTGATGATCTCGACGGCATGCGTCGGCTTGCCTTGGGCGCGGATGAAGTCGGGGCCCGTCTCGATCCGCACGCCCGCTTCGCGGAGCTTGTCGAGGAAGGCCGTGAGGTGCGAGGGGTCGCAGTGCGTCACCGTGACGTCTCCGTCGGTGATCGCGCCGGCGACGAGGTAGGTGCCGGCTTCGATTCGGTCGGCGATGACCGTGTGGTCGCACCCACGGAGGGTGGCGACGCCTTCGACTTCGATGATGCCGGTGCCGTGGCCGCTGATCTTCGCGCCCATCTTGAGGAGCATCGCGCAGAGGTCGACGACCTCCGGTTCGCGGGCGGCGCATTCGATGCGCGTGACGCCGGGAGTCAGCGTGGCCGCCATGACCAGGTTGGCCGTGCCGAGGACCGTGCTGCCCATCGGGCCGCCCATGAACACCGTGTCGCCGCGCGCGCGGGAGGCGTCGACCTGGACCAGGCCGGCCTCGACCGTGACGACGCAGCCGAGGGCTTCGAGGCCTTTCAGGTGGAGGTCGATGGGGCGGGGGCCGATGACGCAGCCGCCCGGGATGGCCATCTCGGCCTGGCGGAGGCGGCCGACGAGCGAGCCGAGCAGGCAGACCGACGCGCGCATCTTGCGGACGAGGTCGTAAGGCGTGCGATGGGAGACGTGCTCGGCGCGGATCGTCCAGACGCCGGGTTCGGGGTTGGCGACGGTCGCGCCTTGGTGGCCGAGGATCTCGGCCATGTAGCGGACGTCGCTCAGGTCGGGGACGTTGCGCAACGTCACCGTCTCGCCCGTGAGGAGCGAGGCGGCGAGCAGCGGCAGCGAGGCGTTCTTCGAGCCGGCGGCGCGGACCGTGCCTTTCAGCACGTGACCACCGCGGATGCGCGCGACCTGGAGCATGTCGGGTAAAAGAAGCGGGGGCGCCGCAAGGCGCCCCCGTTATGTTCAGCCTTCGCGCGGACCGTTGCGAGGACCGCGGTCGCCGCGGAATTCGCCGCGACCTCCGCGGGAGCCGTCACGGCCGCCGCGGGGCGCTTCAGCGAGGCCCAGAAGCCGATGGGGGCCTGGACCGGGATGACGACGGGCTCGATCTGGATGCGCGGACGCTCTTCGCGGCGCGGGCGGTCTTCGCGACGCGGACGATCGCCTTCGGGGCGAGGTTCGCGGGGCTCGCGACGAGGACCACGTTCGCCTTCGGCGCGCGGTTCGCGACGCGGACGGTCGCCGGGGATGCCGGGCTGGCGGCCTTCTTCGGCGAGGCCTTCGGGGCGGGGTTCGCGCGGTTCGCGACGAGGACCACGTTCGCCTTCGGCGCGCGGTTCACGGCGTTCGCGCGGTTCGCGCTGTTCCGGAGCGTGCTGCTTGGCGAGGGAACCGGAGAGGTTCTCGGTCAGCTGCGACGGATCTTCGACGACGCCGATGGCCGGGCGGGCGGCCTGGCCGTTGGCGGCCGACGGAGCGGCGCCACGGGGCGTACCACGACGACCGAACTGCTTCGGCGTCGCGATGGTGCCGGGCTTGGCGGCGGGTTCGGACGAGGCCCCGATCACGGAGAGCGGAGGGAGTTCCGCGTGGGCGGACTCCAGCTTGGCTTCGTTGAGGCGGGGTGCGGGGGTGCGGACTTCACTGGCGCCTGCGTCCGCGGCGGGCTGGTGGGCGGAGACTGGCTCCTGGCCCTGGGTTTCTTCTTGGCTCATGTTGCTTATGTTGGGGCGGCCTTCGTTGTGGCCGACCGGATGATGCGGCCGTTCCGTTGTGGAGCGGCGACGCGGTTTGTCGGACCCTTGGTGACGGAGGACGAACCTCCTTGGGGTGCCGAAAGGACCCGGGAGGGACTCCCGGAAAGAATGTGAATAATTGCCCCCTCCCGCTTAACAACAAGAAAGTCCCTCAGCGGGCCTCTTCGGTGAACCTTTGTTCACGAATCAGCACGATCTTGACCATTCCTTGGTAGGAAAGCGTTTCTTCGACCTTCAGGCGCAGGCGGCGGGCGAGTTCGGTGGCGCCGAAGTCGTCGACCTTGACCGGGTCGACGATGACCCGGAGTTCGCGGCCGGACTGGAAGGCGTAGGCTTCCTTCACCCCTTCGAAGGCGAGGGCGACCTCCTCCAGACGGCGCACGCGCTGGGCGTAGGACTCGAGGGTGGAGGAACGGGCGCCGGGGCGGGAGCCGGAGGCGGCGTCGGCGATCATCACCAGCGGAGCGTAGAGGCTTTCGGCTTCGACTTCGCGGTGGTGGGCGGCGACGGCGTTGACCACGCGGGCGTCTTCGCCGAGGCGGCGGAGCAGGGCGGCGCCGGCGAGGGCGTGGCTGCTGCCGGCTTCGGCTTCGATCGCCTTGCCAAGGTCATGCAGCAGGCCGGCGCGCTTCGCCGGGATCGGGTCGATGCCGATCTCCGCCGCGAGCATCGCGCAGAGCTGCGCGACTTCGATCGAGTGCGAGAGCGTGTTCTGGTTGGCGGAGAGGCGGAAGTGCAGGCGGCCGAGGAGCTCTTCGACGGAGGCGTCCATCGGCGGCAGGCCGAGGTCGCGCACCGCGTCGCGTCCGAGGCGGCGGGCGTGCTTGACGACTTCGTCGGCGGCGGCGCGGACGCTGTCTTCGATGAGTCCCGGCGAGATGCGGCCGTCCTTGACGATGCGTTCGAGCGCGATGCGCGCGATCTCGCGGCGGACCGGGTCGAAGCAGGAAACCATCGCCAAACCGGGGGTTTCGTCGATGAGCAGCGTCGCGCCCGTGGTCTGTTCGAAGGTGCGGATGTTGCGGCCTTCGCGGCCGATGAGGCGGCCCTTCATGTCCTCGTTGGGGAGCGAGACCGTGATCGCGGTCGCGTCCTGGGTCGTCGAGGTCGTCAGGCGCTGCATCGCCGAGAGCAGCTTGCGGCGCGCCTCGTCGTCGATGTCCTGTTCGACCTGATCGAGCAGGCCGCGGCGGAGGTGCTGCGCTTCTTCGCCATACTCTTCGCGGAGGTGGTCGATGAGGAGTTCACGCGCCTGTTCCGGGCTCACCTTGGCGAGGCGCTGGAGTTCGCGGACGAGGTGGTCGCGCTGACGCGCGTTCTCACGGGAAAGTTCGGCGGCGGCCTGGGCTTCGGCCTCGGCGGCGGTCTTCAGCCGGGTTGCCTCGCTTTTCTCGGCTTCGGCCTTGGCGTGGAGTTCGGCGGCGTCGACGGTGGCCTCGCGGCGGGCGAGCTCGACTTCGGAGCGGAGGCGGGCGTCGCGGATGGCCCCGAGGGTGTTCTCGCGCCATTTGGCCACCGCATAGGCCACGATGGCTCCGGAGGAGAACGCCACGGCGGCGAGGATGCTTTGGTCGGCTGCCACAGGCATGTTCGTCGCGAAAACCGGAGGTCCGGGGGGATACCCTTGCGGACGGAGCCCCTTCGGCAAGCCCTTTCGGGAGGTTCGCCTTGCCTCCGGGCCTTAATCGGGGTTGCCTCCGGCATGTCCCAACACCTTGACGATGAGCGGTCTCCGGCCGCGGTCTGGTGGGATAATTTCGCCAATTTCGCCTGGCGGACGGATTGGACCCAGGTGGTCATCATTCTCTTCCTGAGCGGCCTCGGGGTCGTGGCCATCCAGTCGGCCGGCAGCGCCCGCGAGTCCACTTACTACCGCTCCCAGGTCGTCTTCGTCATCATCGGCTGGCTGGCCTACTGGGCGATCTCCGCCCTCGATTACCGGCTGATCCAACGTTACGCCCGCCGCATCTATCTGGGGTGCCTGGCCATCCTCCTGCCCGTGTCGCTCTGCGCGCTGCTGCATCGCGACCTCGGGTCCTTCATCCGCAGCATCAACGGGGCGCGCCGCTGGATGGATTTCGGCCCGTTCTCGATCCAGCCGTCGGAGTTCGCCAAGATCGGCGTGCTGGTCTTCCTCGCGGCCTTGCTGGCGCGTTCGCCGATCGGGGCGTTCCGGGCGACCTGGCGCACCGTCCTCTGGTGCCTCGGGGCCGCCGCAGTCCCGTTTGTCTTGATTTTTGTGCAGCCAGACCTAGGTTCTGCGCTCATCTACCTGCCGCTTTCATTCATCCTCCTTTTTGTCGCCGGCCTGACGTTCAGGTTCTTCCTGGTGGCCGGAGCGGCCGCCCTTCTTCTGGTGGGCGTGGTGGCGGTCGATCTGACCGAATATGCCGGCAAGCTAGGGCAGTACGCCATCGCCAATCCGCAGTCTAAGGACCCGGTGAAGGATTTCCGCGGCAAGCACGAGTCGGAGGCCTGGTTCTTCCTCCTCAAGGACTATCAGCGCGAGCGGATCATGTCCTTCGTCGCCCCGGACGTCATCGACCCCAAGGGGCTTGGCGCCACCTGGAACGTGAACCAGGCCGTCATCGCGGTCGGCCGCGGCGGTTTCCGCGGCCAAGGCATCGGCAACGGCAGGCAGGCCCGTTTCGGCTACCTGCCCGAGGCCGCCGCCCATAACGACTTTCTTTTTTCCGGTATGGCCGAGGAGATCGGCTTCACCGGCGGACTCTTGGTGATCGGCGCATTTGTCCTGTTGTTCTGGCGCGTCGTGCGAACGGCGGCCCGGGCGGCGGATCGTTTTGGTTCCTTGCTCGCGATTGGCGCGGCGGTCGTGCTCGGCACGCACGTCGTCGTCAACATCGGCATGAACATCAACCTGATGCCCGTCACCGGGGTCCCCCTTCCTTTCCT
>RGES01000087.1 GCA_009917805.1 Verrucomicrobiota bacterium | reverse complement strand
GCAGCGGCCTCGCCAGCATGATGCTCGCCGTCGAATGCCAATGAGCGACCTCTCCCTTTCTCCCGTCGTCCAGGCGCTCTATCCGTTCGTGCCGCAGGATTTCGCCGCGCTGTCGGGACGCATGAGCTATGTCGACCACGGTCCGCGCGACGGCCGTCCGGTGCTGCTGCTGCACGGCAATCCTTCTTGGTCGTTCCTCTGGCGTGACCTGATCCTGAAGCTCGCAGCCCAAGGACGTCGCGTCATCGCCCCGGACCATGTCGGCATGGGCCTCTCCGCCCGCCCGGACCGCTTCCTGCGTCTCGCCGACCGCATCGCCGACGTCGAAGCCCTTATCGCCCATCTCGGCCTGAAGGAGTTCGACATGGGCGTGCATGATTGGGGTGGTGCCATCGGCTTCGGGGTCGCCGGCCGTCGCCCGGAGCGGGTGGGCAAGATCCTGGTCACGAACACCGGGGCCTTCCTCTCGGACCGCATACCGGCCCGCATCGCCCTCTGCCGCGCTCCTTGGATCGGCCGTTTCATCGTCCAGGGCCTGAACGGATTCGCCTGGCCGGCGACCTGGATGTCGGTCGAGAAGCCCCTTACCCCGGCCGCTAAGGCGGGTTTCCTCGCCCCCTACGGGTCGGTCTCGGTCCGCCGTGCGGTCGCCGACTTCGTGGCCGATATCCCCATGGAGCCCGATCACCCTACCCGGACCGTCTTGGCGGGGGTGGAGGCCTCGCTGGGAGGGCTAAAAGCAAAGCCTATGCTGCTTTGCTGGGGCATGCGGGACTTCTGCTTCGACCGATCCTTCCTGGAAGGCTTCATCGCCCGTTTTCCGGCCGCCCAGCAGCTCCTTTTCGCTGATGCGGGCCACTACGTCCTCGAGGATGCCGGCGAGGCGGCGCTCGGTCCGATCGCGGCCTTTTTCGGCCCAGGCTGAGCGATGGTTTCAGGGCCTCCTTCCGAGGGGCGGAACAGGCCTGTGGATAACGTGTGAACAACGGTTCCTAACACCCCCTATTAGTTTTTGTAAGGGGTTGATTGGTAGTCATTTCTGGCCACCCAAAAACATTCACGGTCGGGGTGTTTCCTGTTGCAGATACCCCTGTGAAAAACAGCATGAAAACACCCCTCCAGCGGGCGGGGAAATATCATTTATTTACACACTAAAACATGAGCGAAAATTCCGAGAAAACCCCGAATCGCGGCAAGCACGCCGGCAACGAAAGCTACGGCGCTTCCGACATCAAGCGACTCAAGGGCCTGAAGGCCGTGCGCGAGCGACCCGGTATGTATATCGGTGATACGAACGAGACGGGGCTCCACCACTGCGTGTACGAGATCGTCGACAACTCGATCGACGAAGCGCTCGCCGGCTACTGCAAGAGCATCAAGGTCGAGATCCACGCCGACGGCTCGCTTTCCGTCGAGGACGACGGCCGCGGCATCCCTGTCGCGATGCACCCGGAAGAAAAGGTGCCGACGCTCGAGCTCGTGCTCACCAACCTGCACGCCGGCGGCAAGTTCGACAAGGGCGCCTACCAGGTGTCCGGCGGCCTCAACGGCGTCGGCGCGAAGTGCGTGAACGCGCTCTCCGACAGTTTCGTCGCCGAAGTCAGCCGCGAAGGCGAGGTCCACCAGATGAAGTTCTGCCGCGGCGAAGTCACGCAGTCCATCAAGGTCATCGGCAAGACGAAGCGCACCGGCACGAAGATCACCTTCCATCCGGACCCGGAGATCTTCATCGCGACCCAGGAGTTCAAGTACGACACGCTCGTCCGCCGCATGCGCGAGCTGGCCTTCCTCGTGCCCGGCATCACGGTCGAGATGAAGGATCATCGCTCCAACCGCGCCGACAAGTTCGAGTTCAAGGAAGGCATCGCCGAGTACGTCTCGTTCCTCAACGCGAACGAGGAGCGCCTCTTCGAGAAGCCGATCCTGATCTCCGCCGAGGTCGACTTCACCGACCTCGCCAACCCCCGCGTGATGGCCGACGGCGAGAAGCCCAAGCCGGGCATGCGCCGCATGACCCTCGACGTGGCCCTGCAGTACAACGACCGCTACGACGAGATGGTCTTCAGCTACGCCAACCTCATCAACCAGCCCGAAGGCGGCACGCACCTCTCCGGCTTCCGTTCCGCGCTCACCCGCGTGATCAACCACTACGCCAAGTCCAACAACCTCATCAAGGACAAGGACGCCAAGCTCAACGGCGACGACATGCGCGAAGGCCTCGTGGCCGTCATCTCCGTCAAGCACCCTGACCCGAAGTTCCAGTCCCAGAACAAGACCCGCCTGACCAATCCGGAAGTCGAAGGCATCGTGACCTCCGTCGTCGGCGAGCAGCTGAAATATTACCTCGAGCGCGACCCGAAGACCGGCCGTCGCATCGTCGACAAATGCCTCAACGCCGCCCGCGCCCGCGAGGCCGCCCGCAAGGCCCGCGAGACCGTCCGTAAGTCGGCCATGTCCTCCGGCGGCCTCCCCGGCAAGCTGGCCGACTGCTCCGAGAGCGATCCGTCCGTCTGCGAGCTCTACATCGTCGAAGGCGACTCCGCCGGTGGTTCCGCCAAGCAGGGCCGCGACCGCCGCTACCAGGCGATCCTCCCGATCAAGGGCAAGATCCTCAACGTCGAGAAGGCCCGCATCGACAAGATCCTCTCCAACGAGGAAATCCGCACCATCATCACCGCCTGCGGCACCGGCATCGGCAAGCACGAGGGCGACGGCGCCTTCGACGTCACGAAGTGCCGCTACCACAAGCTCGTCATCATGACGGACGCCGACGTCGACGGCTCCCACATCCGCACGCTGCTCCTGACGTTCCTTTTCCGCCAGATGCCCGGCCTCATCGAAGCCGGCTACGTCTACATCGCCCAGCCGCCCCTCTACCGCATCAAGCGCAAGAAGCGCGAGCAGTACGTCGACAACGACCCGGAGCTGAACCGCATCCTCCTCGAGCTCGGCTCCGAGGACGTGAACCTGCTCCGCCTCCGCGACAAGCACGTCTTCCCCGGCCAGAAGCTCGACAAGATCGTCGAATCCCTCGCCCGCCTCGAGTCCCTCGGCGCCGGCATCGGCCGCACGGGCTGCCAGCTCGGCGAATACCTCGACCAGCAGGACCTCAAGACCCACGCGCTGCCGCGCTTCATCGTGCGCACCCGCACCGGCAACGAGGAGACCTATGAGTTCCTCGCCGACACCGACGCCAAGCAGACCTACCTGCGCAAGGCCGGCGTCGAGGACTTCCTCGCCGACAAGATCGACCGCGAGAAGAAGCTCAAGGACGGCACCGTCGTCCAGGAACGCGTCAACGTGATCGAGGTCTTCGAGAACGAGGCCATCACGAAGGTGCTCAAGGAGCTGGAAACCCAGGGCATGGACGTGAAGAAGTTCACCGCCGGCGAAGAACCGCGCTACCATCTGATCGACGGTTCGACCGCCGAGGAAACCCCCGCCGCCGAAGGCGAGGAAGAGGCCAAGGGCGAGGAGAAGCCGGCCAAGAAGGTCGTGAAGAAGGCCGAGCCCATCCCGCTCGGCTCGATCCTCGAGCTCATCGGCCAGATCCGCCAGTTCGGCCGCAAGGGCCTCACGATCCAGCGATACAAGGGCCTGGGCGAAATGAACCCCAAGCAGCTCTTCGAGACCACGATGGACCCGGCCAAGCGCCGCTTCCTCAAGGTCGACATCGCCGACGCCGCCGAAGCCAACCGCGTGTTCGCCATGCTGATGGGCGAGGACGTCCCGAACCGGCGCGCCTTCATCGAGGACAACGCGCTCAACACCTCCAACCTCGACGTCTGATCGACCTGACGCCCCCACCTCAAGACCTCTTCGAACATGTACTCTGACAAGGAAAAGCTCACGTCCGCCAACATCACGGACATCATGCAGACGGCCTACATCGACTACTCGATGTCCGTCATCGTCTCCCGCGCCCTCCCGGACGCGCGCGACGGCCTGAAGCCCGTGCAGCGCCGCATCCTCTACGCGATGCTCCGCGAAGGCCTCGTCCACAACCGCCCGTTCGACAAGTGCGCCGGCGTCGTCGGCGAAGTGCTGAAGAACTACCACCCGCACGGCGACAGCTCCGTGTACGACACGCTCGTCCGCCTCGCCCAGAACTGGGTCATGCGCTACCAGCTCATCGAGCCGCAGGGCAACTTCGGCTCCGTCGACGGCGATCCGCCCGCGGCCTACCGTTACACCGAGTGCCGCCTCTCGGAGATCTCCTCCGAACTCCTCGCCGACATCGACGAGGACACGGTCGACTTCACGCCGAACTACAAGGAGTCGACCACCGAGCCGACCGTCCTGCCGTGCGCCTTGCCCCACCTGCTGATGAACGGTTCGACCGGCATCGCGGTCGGCATGACGACCAACATCCCGCCCCATAACCTCAACGAGCTCGTCGAGGCCACCTGCCTCATCATCGACAAGCCCAGCGCCACCGTCGAAGACCTCGAGAAGGTGATCATCGGTCCGGACTTCCCGACCGGCGGCGTCATCAACGGCAAGGAAGGCATCAAGCAGTACCTCCGCACCGGCCGTGGCATCATCCGCGTCCGCGGCGTGGCCCACACCGAGGAGATGAAGAACGGCAAGGAGCAGATCGTCCTCACGGAGCTGCCCTACAACGTCAACCGCTCCTCCCTGGTGAAGCACATCGCCGACCTCTGCGCCGAGAAGGTCCTCGACGAGGTCTCCGACCTCCGCGACGAGTCCGACGAGAACACGCGCGTGGTCATCGAGCTCAAGCGCAACGAGAACCCGAAGGTCGTCATCAACAAGCTCTACAAGCACACGAACTTCGAGAACTCGTTCGGCGTCATCCTGCTCGCCCTCGACAAGCGTCGTCCGAAGCAGATGAACATCCGCGAGCTCCTCGAGTGCTTCGTCGAGCACCGCCGCGACGTCGTCACCCGCCGCACGCGCTTCCGCCTCCGCAAGGCCGAGGACCGCGCCCATATCCTCGAAGGCTTCAAGATCGCCCTGCGCAACCTGGACGACTTCGTGAAGATCATCCGCGCCGCGTCCAACCGCGACGAGGCCCGCGTGAAGCTCATGGCCAAGTACGGCCTCAGCGAACGCCAGGCCGTGGCCATCCTCGACCTCCGCCTCTACCAGCTCACCGGCCTGGAGCGCGACAAGATCGAGGCCGAGTACCGCGAGCTGATGGCGCTCGTCGAAGAGCTCCGCGGCATCCTCTCCAGCGAGTCGAAGCTGCTCTCCCTCATCAAGAAGGAGCTCCGCGACGCCGCCAAGAAGCACATCGGCCCCCGCAAGACGAAGGTCACCGCCCAGGAAGGCGACCTCTCGATGGAGGACATCGTCGCCAACGAAGGCTGCGTGGTCACCGTCTCGCACGCCGGCTTCATCAAGCGCACCCCGGTCGCCCAGTATCGCCTCCAGAAGCGCGGCGGCAAGGGCACCAAGGGCGCCGAGCTCTCCAAGGCCGCGTCCGACGAGGACAGCGACTTCATCGAGCACCTCTTCACGGCCAACACGCATGACCACATCCTGTTCTTCATGAACAACGGACGCGTCTACGTGGAGAAGGTCTACGAGATCGAAGAAGCCAACCGCGCCTCCCGCGGCAAGTCGATCGCCCGCCTGCTCGACCTCAAGGACGACGAGAAGCTGGCCGCGATGGTCTGCGTCTCCAACTTCGAGGAAGGCAAGTTCCTCATGATGTGCACCGCCAACGGCACGATCAAGAAGACCGAGATCTCGAAGTACGCCAACTACCGCAAGGGCGGCATCATCGGCATCAACATCGAGCACGGCGACCGCCTGATCGCGGCCAAGCTGACCAACGGCGACAACGAGGTCGTGATGATCTCGCAGTCCGGCATGTCCATCCGCTTCCACGAGTCCGACGTCCGTTCCATGGGC
>RGES01000086.1 GCA_009917805.1 Verrucomicrobiota bacterium | reverse complement strand
CTGGTCGCCCCTCGCCTACTCGCGCAAGCCGCTGGCACGCCCGCGCACCACGGCGCGATCGTCGGCCATGGCGAATTCCGTTACCGCGTGGACAAGCTCTGGTGCCAGGCCGACAAGGCCAAGCATCCCGTCAAGGATTGCCATGAGATGGTCCAGTCCGCGGACGGACGACTGTTCCTGATCACCAACCTCAAGCAGAACAACGTCCTCGTCTTCGACGTCGCCGGCAAGGTGCTCGACGCCTGGACGATCGGCATGAGCGCAGGGCACGGCCTCACCCTGCACCGCGAAGCCGACGGCGTCGAATACCTCTACCTCACCGACAATTCCGGCCGGATCGCGAAGACCACGCTCGCCGGCAAGGTCGTGCTCGAGCTCCCGCACGCCCAGAAGTGCGGCGCCTATTCCGACAAGGAACCTTACGCGCCGACCGAGACCGCCGTCGCGCCCAACGGCGACATCTACGTCGCGGATGGCTACGGCTCGCAGTTCATCCTGCGCTTTGACAAGACTGGCAAGTATCTCGGCAAGTTCGGCGGCAAGAGCACCCAGCCGACCAATCCCGGCAAGTTCATGCAGGCCCATGGCGTCGCGCTCGACACGCGCGGCCCCGAACCCCTGCTCGTCTGCACCGAACGCGTCCGCAACGAATTCAACTGGTTCACCCTCGAAGGAAAGCACGTCCGCGGCGTCTACCTGCACGGGGCTTACGTCAGCCGACCCGTGATCGCCGGCAAGCACCTCTATTCCGGCGTCTGCTTCGGCGCCAAGCCCGACGACCCCCGCATGTGGCAAGGCCGCGGCTTCGTCACCATCCTCGACGAGCATGACCGCGTCGTCTCGAATCCGGGCGGCCAGGAACCCAGGTACGTCGACGGACGGCTTCAGCTCATGCTGCAGGACCAGCCCGTCTTCAACAACTGCCACGACGTCTGCGTCGACACCCGCGGCGACCTTTACGTCTGCCAGTGGGCCAGCGGCAACGTCTACCCCTACAAGCTCCACCGCCTCGCATGAACCCCGATCCGCTCGACCCTTCGCGCCGTTACTTCCTCGGCCAGTGCACCGGACTCTCGATCGGGGCCATGGCCCTCTCGACCCTGATCGGCCGCGCCCTCGCCGCGGACGGCGCCGGCAAGCTTGGCCTGCCGAACCTTCCCCACTTCGCCGCCAAGGCCAAACGCGTCATCTTCCTCACCCAGTCCGGCGGCCCTTCGCAGATCGAGCTCTTCGACGAGAAGCCCGGCCTGATGAAGCTCGCCGGCACCGAATTGCCCGAATCGGTCCGCCGAGGCCAGCGCCTGACCACCATGACCTCCGGGCAGAAGCAGCTCATCAAGCCCGCTGCCACCAAGTTCGAACGCTGCGGCCAGAGCGGCCAGAGCATCGGCGAATGGCTGCCTCACCTCAAGACCGTCGCCGACGACCTCTGCATCGTGCGCTCGATGCATACCGACCAGATCAATCATGCGCCCGCCATGACGCAGTTCCTGACCGGTCACCAGATCCCCGGCCGTCCGAGCCTCGGCGCCTGGGCGAGCTACGGCCTCGGCAGCGAGAACCGTAACCTCCCCGACTACCTCGTCCTGCTCTCCAAGATGCAGCGTCCGAGCGACCAACCCTTGTACGATCATTATTGGGGCAGCGGCTTCCTCCCGTCGCGTTACCAAGGCGTCAAGCTGCGCAGCGCCAAGGACCCGGTCCTTTATCTGCGCGACCCCGACGGTCTCCCGCGCGAACTCCGCCGCGAGATGCTGGACGGGCTCGGCGCGCTCAACCAACAGGCCCTCGAACGCAGCGGAGACCCCGAGATCTCCACGCGCATCCGCCAGTACGAGATGGCGTACCGCATGCAGGCCAGCGTGCCTGAGCTCACCGACCTCAGCGACGAGAAGGACGAAGTCTTCGAACTCTACGGTCCGGATTCGCGTCGCCCCGGAAGCTACGCCGCCAACTGCATCCTCGCGCGCCGCCTGATCGAACGCGGCGTGCGCTTCGTGCAGCTCTTCCATCCGGACTGGGACCATCACAGCCGCCTCACCTCCTGGTGCACGGCGCGTTGTCGCGACACCGACCAGCCCAGCGCCGCGCTCATCAAGGACCTCAAACGACGCGGCCTCCTCGAAGACACCCTCGTCGTCTGGGGCGGGGAGTTCGGCCGCGGCGTCGCGGGCCAAGGCAAATGGGACAGCCCCGAAGCCGGCCGCGACCACCACCCGCGTTGCTTCACCATGTGGATGGCCGGCGGAGGCATCAAGGCCGGCACCAGCTACGGCGAGACCGACGACTTCAGTTACAACGTCGCCAAGGATCCCGTGCACGTGCACGACCTGCACGCCACCATCCTCCACCTCATGGGCATCGACCATGAGCGCTTCACCTACCGTCACCAGGGGCTCGACTTCCGCCTCACCGGAGTCGAACCCGCGAAGGTGGTGAAGGGGATACTGGGCTAGGGCTTGGGCCAGGGCTAGGAAGCAAAAGAGAGGCCCGGAGGCCCAGTAGCTCTGTCGACCAGGACACACCTTCGGGTCTCGGGTCTCAGCTGATCGGGTATCGGGTGCGGGTTGTCAGGTTCAGGTACGGGTGCGGATACGAACCTGGGATCTGAGTGCCGAGACCTGGGACCAGAGAATGTACCGCCCAACCGCCAACCGCTAACCGCATGCCGCAGACACCGATTCATCTCCATTTCCCGCCATTTGAACAAGTGCGGTTGACGGGTGTCCAAAGGGCGTAGAAAAAGACCTTCCCCATGAGAAACCCCCTCTCTGCGCTGCTGGCGTTCCTGCTGGTCGCCCTCTCCCCGCTTTCGGCCCAGGACGGCTTCAAGCCGATCTTCGACGGCAAGTCCCTCGCCGGCTGGGACGGCAACCCCGAGCTTTGGTCCGTCGAAGACGGCTGCCTCACCGGCAAGACCAAGGGCCCCGACCATCTCGCCTACAACCAGTTCCTCGTCTGGCGCGGCGGCGTCGTGAAGAACTTCGAACTGCGCGCCAAGATCAAGTGCTCCGCCAGCAACTCGGGCATCCAGTACCGCAGCAAGGAAGTCCCCGAGGTCGGCAAGTGGGTCATCGCCGGCTACCAGTGCGACATCCATCCCTCGGCCGGCTACAACGGCATGGTCTATGAAGAACGCGCCCGCGGCATCCTCGTGCAGAACGGCCAGAGCGTCATCGTCGACGACAAGGGCGACAAGTGGCTCGCCGCCGAGCATGAGCCCGTGAAGGTCGATTACTCCGAGTGGCACGAGTTCACCGTCATCGCGCAGGGCAACCACCTCGTCCATAAGGTCGACGGCAAGGTCACCATCGACCTCGTCGATCACGACGCGAAGAACCGCGCGCTCGAAGGCCTGCTCGCCTTCCAGGTGCACAAAGGTCCGGCCATGATCGTCCAGATCAAGGACGTCCAGCTCAAGGAGCTCCCGGAGTCCCCGCTGCTCTCGCTGGAAAAGAACCCCATCCCCAGCGACGCCCAGAAGATCGAGAAGCCCGCGCCCAAGGCCAAGAAAGCCCCGGCCAAGAAGGCCGCGCCCAAGGCCGAGCCGGTCGTGAAGCCCGCCACCAAGGCTTTCCTCCAGCTTGCTGCTGACGCCCCCAAGGCCGCGCCCAAGCCCAAGGCCAAGGCTCCGGCCAAGAAAGCCGCCGACAACAACACCGGCAAGGCCATCGGCGAGAACAAGGCGACGCCCGTCGACCGCATCAAGGCCCCCGAAGGCTTCAAGGTCGAACTCCTCTACTCCGTCCCAGGCGACGTCCAAGGCTCCTGGGTGGCGCTCTGCGCCGACGACAAAGGCCGCATCTACGCCAGCGACCAGTACGGCGACCTCTACCGCTTCCCCGCCCCGGCCGCCGGCCAGACGCTCAAGGCCGCCGACGTCACGAAGATGCCCGTCAACATCCGCGCGATCAACGGCATGGTGTGGGCGTTCGGCGCGCTCTACGCCGGCGTGAACGACTATGAGAAGAAGATCCCCAGCGGCTTCTATCGACTGAGCAGCACGAACGGCGACCTCATCGACAAGGTCGAGCTCCTCCGCGCCATCGAATCCGGCGGCGACCACGGCGTCCACAAGGTCGTCGTCACCCCCGACCAGAACGGCTTCTACCTCATCTGCGGCAACAACGCCGTCAAGACCGAGACCGCCGCCACCTCGCCCGTCGCGCCGCTCTGGGGCGACGACCACCTCCTGCCCCGCATGCCGGACGGCCGCGGCCACAACCGCCACGTGCTCGCGCCGGGAGGCATCGTCTACCGCATCAGCAAGGACGGCAAGACCTTCGAGACCTTCGCGAGCGGCTTCCGCAACATCTACGGCGGCGCCGTCAACCGCGCCGGCGACCTGTTCACCTATGACGCCGACATGGAGTACGACTTCAACACGTCGTGGTATCGCCCGACGCGCGTGAACCATGTCGTCAGCGGCGGCGAGTACGGCTGGCGCAACGGCGCCGGCAAGTACCCCGAGTTCTACCCGGACAACCTGCCCGCCACGCTGAACATCGGCCCCGGCTCGCCCACCGGCATCGCCTTCGGCTACGGCGCCAAGTTCCCGGCCAGATACCAGGAATCGCTCTACATCCTCGATTGGAGCTGGGGCAAGATCTACGCCGTCAACCTGAAGCCCAACGGCGCGAGCTACGCCGCGACCAAGCAGGACTTCATCCAAGGCGCGCCGCTGCCCGTCACCGACCTGCTCATCCACCCGCAGGACGGCGCCATGTACTTCGCCATCGGCGGCCGCAAGGTGCAGTCCGGCCTCTACCGCGTGACCTACGTCGGCAAGGAATCCACCGACACCGTCAAGTACCAGCCCGAGGCGCCCGCGCCGGAAGTCGTCGCCCGCAAGGCGCTCGAGCAGTTCCACGGGAAGCAGGACCCGAAGGCCGCCGACGCCGCCTGGCCCTACCTTTCCTCGTCGGACCGCTGGCTGCGCTTCTCCGCGCGCGTCGTGCTCGAGCACCAGCCCTACGCCGGCTGGAGCGAACGCGCCTTCGCCGAGAAGAATCCCACCGCGCGCCTCGAAGCGCTCCTCGCGCTCGCCCGCCAGGCCGCCAAGTGCCCTTACCATACCGAACGCGCCGCCAAGCCCGACCCGCGCACCGGCATCGCGCCGACGACCGCCGCCCCGACCGCCGCGGAAGCCGCCCTGCGCGACCGCCTCCTCGCCGCCCTGCGCGCCGATGACTTCAGCCGGCTGACCTTGGAGCAGAAACTCCTGCACGTACGCCTGACCGAGATCATCCTGCACCGCTACGGCAATCCCGACGCCGCCGGCGTCGCCGCGATCGTCGCCCAATACGACGCCGCCTACCCGTCGGCCGACTTCGGACTCAACTGGCTCCTCGTCGAGACCCTCGGCCACCTCCAATCCCCCACCCTCGCCGCCAAGGCCATGGCGTTCGTCGCCAAAGCCGGGAGCCAGGAACCCGAGCTCGAGGTCATGCGCAGCCTGCGCATGCTGAAGGCCGGCTGGACGCCCGCCCTCCGCGAAGCCCAGCTCAACTGGTTCGTCAAGGCCGCCAGCTACCGCGGCGGCTCCAGCTTCGGGACGTTCTCGCCGGAGGAACTCGCCCGTCACGAGAAGCTCATCGCGCTCGCCAAGAATCCGCCCGTGAAGTCCGCCTACGAGAATGTCGGCGCCATGTTCGCCGGCCGCACGCCGAAGAATTGGACGCTCGAGGAGCTCAGCGCCGCGACCAAGACCGGCCTCAAGGGGCGCGACTTCGACCAGGGCAAGAAGGTCTTCAGCGCCGCCGCGTGCTTCACCTGCCATCGCTTCGGCAACGCCGGCGGCATGACCGGACCGGACCTCACGCTCGCCGGCGGCCGTTACAGCCCGCACGACTTCCTCGACCAGATCATCAACCCCAGCAAGGTCATCAACGAACAGTTCGCGCCGGTCAT
>RGES01000085.1 GCA_009917805.1 Verrucomicrobiota bacterium | reverse complement strand
GTCGCCAGGACGAGATCGGCACGCCTTACGGCATCACGATCGACTTCGACACCATCGAGAAGGGCGCCGGCGTCACGGTCCGCGACCGCGACACGCTGGAGCAGGTGCGCATGACCGAAGACGAGGTCGTCCGCTTCCTCGACGACAAGGTCAACGGCTGACCTTCGCCGGGGCGCCCGCGAGCTCTTCCGCCAGCCTGGCGATGCGTCGCTTCCCGCACAGGGAGGCGGCGATCGTCAGGTTGCGCAGGCCTTGCGGCAGGTGCGCGAGGTATTCCGGCCGGCCCTTCTTGTGGCCGAGGAAGCCGTAGGCGCCGCAGGCCTGCAGGAGGCGCTGCGTGGCGGCCACGTGGAAGAGGTGCGAGAACTCGTCGCTGGAACCCTTCCAGCCGGAGACTTCGCGCGCGTGATCCTCGATCTCGATGCGCCAGAGGTCCATGTCGTTGCGCGTGAGGTAAGGGTCGAAGGCGAGCGAGGCGAAGTCGTAGAACATGCAGCCGTGGCGCAGGCCCTGGAGGTCGACGAGCCAGGCGGAACCGTCGCGCACCATGATGTTCTGCGACTGGAAATCGCGATGGATCGTGACGACGGGCTGCCCCATGAGTTCCTTGGCCAGCGAGGCCATCTCGTCGGCGACGGCGCGGTCGGGCTTGCGGCCGCCGAGCGCGTTGTCCTGGAAGTACTGGCGTTCCCACTGGTAGAGGTTCGGGCCGAACGCTTCCATGAGCGTGATGCCGGAGCCGGCGAAGGCGTCGACGCCGAGGCGATGGATGCCGGCGACCTGTTCGAGCGCGGAAGCCACGGGCGCCCACGGGAATTCCTGGCCCTGCGCGAGCGACCAGAGGTCGGTGTCGCCGAGGTCTTCGAGGATGAGCACGCCGGCGGCGTCGTCTTCGGCGAGGACCTGCGGGACCTGCACGCCGATCTTGTCGCGCAGCACGCCCGCGATGGCGCCGTAGAGCTGGTTCTCGGGACGGGAGTCGTCGTAGACGCAGAGGACGGCGGATTCGCCGGAAGGTTTGCGGATGCGGTGGAACTTGCGGCCGGAGCCGCCCTTGAGGACTTCGCCGCCGGCGGTGAGCTCGTAGCCGTGGGCCTGGGCGGCGTCGGCGGGCGCGATCGCGCCGCGCACGGGCTTCTCGTGCTCGGCCTTCACGGCCTGGTATTCCTCGACGGTGCCGAGGTCATGCCATGTCTTGGAAGAGTCGAGGAAGCCTTGGATGCTGCCGGGTTCGGCCTGCAGGCGGCGGAGGAAATGTTCGACGAGCGATTCGATCGTCGCGGGGACGCCTTGGACGAAGGCCTTGGTGACGACGCAGATGCCCGTGTACTGGTACGCCGGGTCGGTCTTGCCGAGGCGGTCGCGCAGGTCGGTCACGAAACCGTCGTCGGTGATGCGGACGTTGCGGTTCGGACCCTGTTCGCGGACGACGAGCGTCGCGGCGCCGCCGTTGGCGACGTGATGGGCGTAGGCCGCGGCGATGTCGCAGCCGGAGAGGATGTCGCCGTTCCAGACGACGAGGTCCTTGTCGTCCTCGCCGAGCAGGCCGGCGATGTTCGCGAGGCCGCCGCCGGTCTCGAGCAGCACGGGCTCATGCACGAGCTTCACTTCGGCGTCGCCGAAGCGGCCGGCAGGGAAGGCGAGCGTCCACGCCTCGGGGCAGTGGTGCGTGTTGATGATGAAGCGCCGGGTGCCGGCGGCATGGAGTTTCTCCATGGCCTGCACGACCATCGGGCGACCGCCGATCGGCAGCAGGGGCTTGGGGCAGTTCTCGGTGAGCGGACGCAGGCGCGTGCCGAGGCCGGCTCCGAGGAGGAAGGCGGTACGAGGGAAATCAGGCATGGGAAGATTGGGTGCAGGCCGGGCAGATGCCGTAGATCTCCATGACATGGGTCAGTTCGGCATAGCCCTTCGTGCGGGCGGCGGCTTCGAGGCGCGAGGTGTCGCAGCCGGGCAGGCGGTCGATCCGGCCGCAACGGCGGCAGATGACGTGGTGATGGTGGTGTCCGGGCGAGACGAGCGCGTAAAGGCTGCGGCCGCGTTCGAGCGGATGACGCTGGACGATGCCGGCGTCGTCCATGGCGCCGAGGCTGCGGTAGACGGTGACGAGGTCCAGCTTGTCGTCGCCGGCGGCCTCATGGATCTGTTCGGCGCTCAGGGGGTGCTTGGCCGCCGCGAGGACCTTCAGCATGACCAGGCGAGGGGACGTGACGCGCATGGCTTTCTCCTTCATGCGGAGGACGGCCGCTTCGATGCGATCGCCGGAGCCTTCCCCGCAACATCCTTCCTCATGGCGGTGGCCTTGGGACATGGCCCGTAGGTTTGGGGTCGTTTATGACGAGGCAACAACGAATGGCCACTTGCCTCCCGCCCGGGTCTGGCTTGGCTGGGTAGGTCCATGTCCGACTGTCCGGCCAACCCGACCTCCGCCCGCGAACTTTGCCCGGTCTCGTTCCGTGATTTCGTGTCCGCCGAACCCTTCAGGCTCGAGCTGGGCGGCGAGCTGCCTTCCTTGACGCTGCGCTACGAGACCTACGGCACGCTGTTGCCGGACAAGTCCAACGCCATCCTGGTCCCGCACGCCCTGAGCGGCGACCATCATGTGGCCGGCCGTTATGCGGCCGACGACCGTAAGCCGGGCTGGTGGGATTGTTTCGTCGGCCCGGGCAAGGCCATCGACACCGACCGCTTCTTCGTCATCGGCGTGAACTGCATCGGCGGCTGCCGGGGTTCCACCGGCCCGCTTTCGACCGACCCGCGTACCGGCAAGCCCTACGGCGGTTATTTCCCGGAGATCACCCTCGGCGACATCGTCCGCGCCCAGCGCCTCGTCGTCCGCCACCTGGGCATCACGAAGCTCCACGCCGTCGTCGGCGGCTCGATGGGCGGCATGCAGGCCCTGATCTGGTGCGCCGACTATCCGGCCGAGGTCGGCCGCATCGCCGTGCTCGCCGCCGGCCTGAGCCAGTCGCCGATGGCGATCGCCCTCAACGCCGTCTCCCGCGCCTGCGTGGAGCGCGACCCGAATTTCCGCGGCGGCCATTATGCGCCCGGCGAAGGCCCTGACTCGGGCCTGGCCGTCGGCCGCATGCTCGCGCACATCAGCTACCTTTCCTCGGCCTCCTTCGAACAGAAGTTCGGACGTGCCAAGGTCCCGGGCGCCGGCGCCGGCGATGCGGTGCATTGGCAGGTCGAAAGCTACCTCGAACACCAGGGCAAGTCCTTCGTGCGGCGGTTCGACGCCAACAGCTGGCTGCGCATCACCCGCGCCGTCGACCGCTTCGACATGACCGCGCGCGCCTCCTCCGGCACGCTCTTCACGCAGGACGGGCCCGACGTGCTCGCCATCGGTTTCTCCAGCGACTGGCTCTATCCGACCAGCGAGCTGCGCATGCTCCTCGCCGCCGCCACCGCCGTCGGCGTCAACGCCGCCTACCACGAGGTCGTGACGGACGCCGGCCATGACGGCTTCCTCCTGCCCGACACCGGGCTGGCGGTCCGCTTGCACGCCTTCCTCGGCTGATCAGAGCAGCGGGGAGATCACCTGCGACACCGCCTCGACGGCCCGGCCGGTCAGCGTGCGCGTCCGGCGGTAGAGGTCTTCCGTGAAGCGGGTGGATTCCGTCTCCCAGCCGGCGATGAGGGCGCCGACTTCCGCCAGCGCGGCCGGGTCGCGGACGACCGCGCCGATCTCGTAGTTCAGGAACAGCGAACGCATGTCGAGGTTGCCCGAGCCGACGACGAGCTGCTCGTCGTCGACGATGACGAGCTTGGCGTGGAGCATGTCCGGCTTGAAGAACAGGATCTCGGCGCCGGCCTCGCGCAGGGTGCGCAGGTGCCAGCGGCGGGCGAGGTCGAGCAGGCGATGGTCCGAGCGGCGCGGCACCATGATCTTGACGTGTCGCCCGGCGTTCGCGGCGGTCACGAGCAACGTGAACAGCGTGCGGTCCGGCACGAAGTAAGGCGTGACGACGGTGATGGAGCGCTTGCAGTTGGAGAACAGCTTCTCGTAGGTCTCCCACAGCGGGTCGCCTTCGCAGTCCGGGCCGGAGGAGATCACCTCGACGCGCGCAGGCCCGACGTGCGGCGAACGTTCGCGAAGCAAAGGCGCGAAGCGCATCGGCGCCTCGTCGGTCGCCTGGCACCAATCCGCGATGAAGACGCGCTCGATCGCCGCGGACGTCGGCCCTTCGATCAGGAACGAGCAGTCGCGGAAGCGGCGGGCCGAGGGCCTGTCTCCCATGTAGCGCAGGCCGAGGTTCTGGCCGCCGATGATCGCGACCGTGCCGTCGAAGACGGCGATCTTGCGGTGGTTGCGCCAGTTGGCGGAGCCTTTGCCCTGCGTCGGCAGGGCGGGGTTGAAGCGGGCCACCTTGCCGCCGGCGCGGCGCAGCGGGCGGCAGAGGCGCAGCGGGATGCCGAAGCTGCCGATCGCGTCGACGAGGAGGCGGACCTCGAGGCCTTCCTTGGCGCGGGCGGTCAGCAGGCTGACGATCTCCCGGCCCACCGCGTCGTTGCTGAGGATGTAGGTCGAGAGGCTGATGCGGCGTCGGGCGCCCTTGATCTGCCGGCGCAGTTCGGCGAGCGTCTCGCGCCCGTGCCGGTCGCCGAGCAGGCGGAAATGGTTGCCGCCGAAATCAGGCTCGTCGGTCAGGCGCCAGGCCACGCGGTTCACTTCCTTCTTCGCCTCGGCCAGGGAGGAGTGCTTGCGGCCGCCGAAGAGGAAGAAGAGCAGGGCGGTGCCGATCGGCAGGAACCACGCCAGCGGTCCCCAGAGCAGGAGGTAGGCCGGCGAGATCCGGGCCCGCATCACGCGCAGGAGGACGTAGATCTGGCAGCCGGTGCGCACGGCCAGCATCACGTTGTCCGGCAGCAGGTCGGCCCACTCCGCCGCCAGGATGGCGACGGTCGTCAGCAGCGCCAGCGTCGTGCTGCGCGTCAGCCGGCCGTATCCTCGGAACGGGACCATGCCTCAGCCTAGCCAGGTCGGCGGGGATTGGGCACAAAAAAAGACCCCGGTCGCCCGGGGTCTGTTCGGTTCCTGCGGAGGACGGCTTAGTTGCCGGCCTTGTCGAGGAGGTCGCCGAGACTGTTGAAGTCTCCGCTGCCCGAGGACGAGGAGGACGAGGACGAACCGCCGGCCGAGGGGGCCGGGGCGCCGCCGGTGGACGGGCCCTTGATGCGGTCGTAGCTGCTGATCTCGGCCTGGAGGCGTTCGGCGTCGTAGTTCGCGGCCTTGATCGAGAGACCGATGCGGCGGTCTTCCTTGTCGATCTTGATGACGCGAGCGGTGACGTCCTGGCCGACCTTGACGACGTCCTTGACGTTCTCGACGCGCTGTTCGGCGAGCTGGGAGACGTGCACGAGGCCGTCGATCTCGTCGGAGAGTTCGATGAAGGCGCCGAAGTTCGCGATCTTGGAGACCTTGCCGGTGACGAGGTCGCCGATGCGGTACTTGCGGTCGATCTCGGACCACGGGTCGGTCTGGGTCTGCTTGACGCCCAGGGAGATGCGCTGCTGGTCGACGTCGACGTCGAGCACGATGGCTTCCACGTCGTCGCCCTTCTTCATGACTTCGGCCGGGTTGTTGATGCGCTGGGAAATCCTCTACCACGAGGGCGGCTTCGTGGTGGACGCCGACAGCGTCTGCCGCCGCCCGCTCGAGGACTGGCTGTTCGAGGGCGAGGCCTGCGCCTGCTGGGAGAACGAACTGATCCGCCCGGGGCTGATCGCCGCCGGCTACGTGGCCTCCCAGCCCGAGAACCCCTTCTTCGGCCAGATGATCCTGGACCTGCAGAAGGAGCCCAGCGTCGTCGACCGCATGGCCTGGCAGAGCGTGGGCCCGCTGTACCTGACCGAGCAGGTGCGCGCCCAGCGCTATGGCGGCCTGACCGTCTGGCCCAGCCACTTCTTCATCCCGCGCCACTTCACCGGCTTCGAG
>RGES01000084.1 GCA_009917805.1 Verrucomicrobiota bacterium | reverse complement strand
CGAGGCCCACAGGCGTGAGTTGGAGCGGGGAATTGCCGAGCTTGCGGGTCTTCATGGCGATTAGCCTATTTCGGGCAAGATGAGGGAGGATGTCGAGACTCGGTCGGCGTAGGGTTGAAGCGGCAAGCGGTTGGCGGATGGCGGTCAGAGTAATCTCAAGGGGAAACCGGAGACCGGATGATTGGCTGGGGTTCTTTACGACCGCAGCAAACCTCCCGGTCTCCCTTTGCCGCTCCATTGGATTGTTTCGGGTAGGGCCGAGCATCCCTGCTCGGCCGCGGCCAACCAAGGATGGTTGCCCCTACCCAAACAAAAAGGGGCCTGACGGCCCCTTCATCATTTCGACTGTCCCTGTGAAGTCGGCGAGCCTCGCTCGTCCGACTTCACTGCACGTCCTTGAGGAACTGCTGATACTGGGCTTCGGTCTGCTCCGCGGTGAGCTTGCCGGAGTGGATCAGGATACGGAAGCGGAAGGTCTCGGACTTGCCGGCCTTGATCGTGAAGTTGAGGACGGTCTTGCCCTTGGTGAATTCCTTGGCGCCGAACGGATTGGCGGCGAAGAGGCCGTAGCCGCGGTTGTGCCAGTAGGTCGGGTAGGTGACGTTCCTTCCTTCTCGCCGACCTTGCCTTCGCTGCTCAGGTAGACGCCGCTGACGCCGGTGTTGTCGAGCTTGGCGACGGCGGTGGGCTTGCCGGCGGCGTCGGTGAAGATCTCGGCCTTGGTCGAGGGTTCCTCGAGCGAGCGGGTTACGCGGATGGCGATGACGCCTTCCTTGGAGTCATGGAAGACGGCGTCCTTGTCCTGGGCGGTCAGGGTGACGATCCGGTCGATGATGCGCAGGTCCTTGGAGGCGCGGAAGACGAGCTGCTCGTCCTGCTGGAGGACCTTGGAGCCGTCGTGCATGATCCAGTCGGAAGAGACCTCGAGGGTGGCCGAGCCGTTGCCGCTGTTGATCGACTTGATGCTCTTGTGGCGGACGGCGCCGTAGGGGACCTTGCTGGCGCGGTCGAAGCCTTCGGGCGGGGAATTCCAGAAGTCGCAGCCGTTGACGTCGCCGTAGTTGAACCACGAGGAGATATGGTGCGGATGGTCGGTGCGCTCGCCGGCGACCTTCTCGAGCGGGAAGCCGCGGGTGAAGATGTTGCCCTGCGAGGTGCGCAGCGGGGAGAGCAGGGGCTTCTTCTGGTTGGACCAGTAGACGTAGGAGGTGAAGGGCTGGCCGTCGACGAGGACGTCGACCTGCTGCTTGTCCTTCTGTTCGACGAGCTTCACTTCTTCGGCGACGGCGGCTTGGCCGAACGCGGCGAGGAGGGCGAGGAGGGCGAGGGGGTGCTTCATGGGTAGGAGTTAGGACATACCCTCGGCTGAAAAGTTGCCAACCTGAAAGGGGGCCGTGAATAACCAAGGAACGGCGTTTGGTTATCAGGATTTCGGCTTCCTTAAGTCCTCGTCCGCCCTAATCGTGCCTTACCCCGCCATGCGATTCCTAGCGCTCTTCCTTGTTTCCGCCTGCGTCGCCGCCCCGGCCTTGCCGCCCGGTCCGGCCGACCGCGTGCCGCCCTCGGCCTACAAGACCGGGCAGACGCCGGCCGACGCGATGAAGACGATGTCGCTGCCCGCCGGTTTCCAGGTGTCGCTGGTCGCGGCCGAGCCGAAGGTCGTCCAGCCGATCGCGATGTGCTTCGACGAGCGCGGCCGTCTCTGGGTCGTGGAGGGCATGTCCTATCCGAAGAAGCGTCCGGACGGGCAGGGCACCGATCGCATCCTCATCCTCGAGGACGTGAAGAAGGATGGTTCCTTCTCGAAGGTCACGGTCTTCAAGGACGGACTCAACCTCGTCTCGGGCATCGAAGTCGGCCACGGCGGCGTGTGGGTCGGCGCGGCGCCCGAATTCCTCTTCATCCCCAAGGATGCCGATGACAAGGCCGGCGCACCGGTCGTGCTCCTCGACGGCTGGGGCTTCCATGACACGCACGAGACGCTCAACAGCTTCGTGTGGGGCCCGGACGGCTGGCTCTACGGCAACCACGGCGTCTTCACCCACTCGGTGGTGGGCAAGCCTGGTACGCCCGACGAGAAGCGCGTGAAGATCAACGCCGGCGTCTGGCGCTATCACCCGACCCGCCATGTCTTCGAGGTCTTCGCCGAAGGGCGCGCACTACGCCGGCGGCCGTATCCATCGTCCCGATCCGCTGAAGGTCCCGGAAAGCACCGACGCCGTCGGCGGCGGCCATGCCCACTCGGGTCTCGCGATCTATAACGGCGACAATTTCCCCGAAGCCTATCGAGGCATGCTTATCTTCGGCAACCTGCATGGCCACCGTCTCGTCTCCGACCAGGTCGTGCCGGAAGGCAGCGGTTTCGCCGGCCATCATGGCAACGACTTCCTGCGCAGCAACGACGCCACGTTCATCCCGGTGTCGCAACGCGTGGGCCCCGACGGCGCGCTGTACGTGAGCGACTGGTCCGACGTGCAGGTGTGCCATAACAACACCCAGGAAATCTGGGACCGCAGCAACGGCCGCCTCTATCGCGTCAGTTACGGCAATCCGGCCAACCGCTCGGCCGACCTCGCCCGCATCCGCGACGACGAACTCGTCGAGGTCTCGCTCAGCGATGCGAACGAATATTATGTCCGGCAGGCCCGCAAGGTGCTCGCCGAGCGCAACCTGTCAGGCCAGTCGCCCATGGCCGCATCCGCCCGCGCGAAGCTGCGCGACGCGCTGGCCGGTTCCGCCGATCCGCTCCGCCGCCTCCGGGCCCTCTGGACGCTGCAGTCGACGACCCTGCTCGACGACGCGCTCCTCGCCGGCGCCCTCAAGGACGCCGACGCCTCCGTCCGCGGTTGGGCCGTCCGCCTCATCGCGCAGCAGTGGACCGCCGGCGTGCCGGCCTTGGCCGAATTGGCCAAGACCGAGTCCTCCGCGCAGGTCCGCCGCGAACTCGCTTCCGCCCTCGGCTATCTGCCGCTCGCCCAGCGCGCCGCGATCGCCGAGCCGCTGCTGGCCCGCGAGGAAGACGCCAAGGACCATAATATTCCGCTCCTCCTCTGGTATGGCATCGAACCGCTGGTCGGCGCCGACGCCGCCCGTGGCCTCGCCCTCGCCGCCGTCTGCCGTCATCCGCAGACCGCCGACTTCATCTATCGCCGCCTCGCCAGCGACGCCGGCGCCCGCGCCGAGGTGTTGGCGCTCGCCCTGCGTGAGCCGGATACAGCGCGCCGCGCGACGCTCGTCGGACGCGTCGTCGAAGGGGTCCGCCAAGCCGGATCGTTCACGGCGCCCGCGGGCTGGCCCGCGCTCGTCGCCGGCCTCCGTCAGGGCGCCGCGCCCGATCTCCTGGCCAACCTCAACGAACTCGACGCCCTCGCCGGCGACGAAGCCAGCCGTGCTTTCTATCGCGGACATCTCGCGGACGCAAAGGCGCCGCTGCCGGCCCGGCAGCGCGCCCTCGCCGTGCTCGTCGCCTCGCGCGATCGCTCGTCCGCGCCGGTGGTCCATAAGGTCTTCGCCGAGAAGACCACGCCGTCCTTCCGGCGCGCGTTGATCCAGTCCCTCGCCACCATCGGCGACGACAATTCTCCGGCCGTGCTGCTGGGTCGATTCGGCGTCTTTTCGCCCGAGCAGCTGGCCGACGCCGTCGCCGCGCTTGCGGGCAACTCCGTCGGCGGCAAGGCGCTCCTGGCCGCCGTGGCCGCGGGCAAGGCCGACAAGGCTTTGCTCTCGCCGCTCGTGGTGCGGCAGCTGAAGTCGCTCGGCGACAAGGAACTCGACGCGCAGCTCGCCGCGGTCGTCGGCGTGGTCAACGCGACGAAGGCCGACTTCGCCAAGAACAAGGCCAAGTACGAGGCCCTGCTCAAGCCCGAGGCCGTGCGCAAGGGCGACATCGCGGCCGGCCGCCAGCTCTTCACGTCGACCTGCGGCATCTGCCATACCTTCGGCTACATCGGCAACCAGGTCGGCCCGGGCCTCGCCGGCTCCAACATCGGCAAACTCGATTACTTCCTCGAGAACGTGCTCAATCCCAACGGCGTCATCGGCAAGGACTACCAGCTCAACGTCTTCAAGCTGAAGAGCGGCGCCACCATGAGCGGCATCGTCCAGTTCGAGGATGCGCAGTCGTTCCGTCTGGCCATGCCGGGCGGCGTCAAGTTCACGATCGCCAAGGGAGAGGTCGAAAAACGCGAGATCCTGCCGATGTCGCTCATGCCGGAAGGCCTGCTGGATGCGCTTACGAAGGAACAGGTGATCAACCTGGTGGCCTACCTGCAGTTCCCCGACGGCTTCCCGGCCACCGCCCCCGGCGTCTGGCGTCTGGAAGGCCTTCAAGGCCAGCCGCTGGAGCGGCAATGACCACCTCTGGTGGACCGGCGGCAAGGTCGGCGACACGCTGACGCTCGCGCTGCCCGTCGCCGCCAAGGGGACTTACGAAGTGAAGTTCGTCGGCACCAAGGCCCACGACTACGGCTCGTTCGAGCTGCGCCTCGACGGCAAGCTGCTGGGCGCGGAAGCCTACGATTTCTACAACCCCGCCGAAGTCGTCACCACCGGCGAACTCAACGGCGGTCGCCATGAGCTCGACGTCGGCGAGCACCGACTCGAGGTCAAAATCCTCGCCCCGAATCCCGCCGCCACCCCGCGGAACATGTTCGGGTTGGATTATCTGAAGTTGGAGAGGAAGTGAGGAGCGGCAGAGAAGGGCTAGGGCTAGGGATAGGGCCAGGGCTAGGGATAACGATTCAGGGAAAAGACACCTTCGTATCAGGATTGCGATGGTGCTCCGCGGATATTGCGCTAAGTTATGGAAGCCCGCGGACTGGATCAATTCATCGCCTGGCAGAAATCGGTCGCTCTGGCTGGTGACAACATCCGCTTCACCCAATGCTCCGGGCTTTCAAGGCACGCGTGGTTCTGTGACCAGATTCGACGAGCTGCCTTGTCCGTCCCAAGCAATATCGCAGAAGGTTATGAAAGGAGGGGGGAGAAGGATACTCCTCGGTTTTATCTGATCGCCATGGGGTCGTGCGCCGAGGCGAAGACGCAACTGCGTGTGGCGGTCCATGCCCAGCTCATAGGCTCAAATGAGGCAGCTCAGCTTTGCAACTCTTGCGACGAAGTTATGCGATTGCTGAGCGGTGTCATCAGGGCGCGAAAGATGGCCTCTGGAAACCAGCCCTAGCCCCAGCCCTGGCCCTAGCCCTCCGCGTACGTAGTACGCGGTCAGAAGCCCGCGCCTTTGACCTTGGTCTTCACGCGCACGAGGCGGTCCTTCGACGTGATGTAAAGGGTGTGGCCGTCGTCGCCCCACGCGAGATTGGCGGAGGCCTGACCGCAGAGGATCGAGCCAAGGTGCTTGCCCTCAGGGGAGAGGATCAGCACGCCGCCGGGGCCGGTGGTCCAGATGTTGCCCTTGGCGTCGAGCTTCAGGCCGTCGCAGGAGCCGGCGCGCTCCTTGCTCTTCAGGGGGGCGGCGAGGAAGACGTCGCGTAGTCCGGAGCCGTCGAGGTTGCAGACCGCCACGCGCGGGTTCTTGCCGTCGGAGACAGCGACGTAGAGAGACTTCTGGTCGAGGCTGAGGGCGATGCCGTTGGGCCACTGGATCTCCTTCGTCACGAGCGAGACTTTGCCGTCGGTCGACAGCTTATAGACGCCATGATAAGGAGTCTCGGCCTTCTCGCCCTTGGGGATGCCGTAGGGCGGGTCGGTGAAGTAGACGGAGCCATCCTTGGCCACGCAGAGGTCGTTAGGGCTGTTGAAGCGCACGCCCTCGTGGTTCTTGGCCGCGAGCGGCTCGAACTTGCCGTCGCCGCCGAGTCGCGCGACGCGACGCGTCCCGTGCTGACAGAGCAACATCCGACCCTGGCCGTCGACGGCCAGACCGTTCGAGCCTTGGTTGGCGGAGGCTTCGTCGGTGCCGCTGGGCTTGAGGAAGACGGAGGCCATGGCGTCGCCTTCGATCCACTGGTAGGCGACGTTGTTCGGGACGTCGGAGAAGAC
>RGES01000083.1 GCA_009917805.1 Verrucomicrobiota bacterium | reverse complement strand
GAGGCCCTTCAGCTGACGCGGCTTCTCGAGGTCGAGATGCCCGGCGAAATCGAGGTCAAGTTTGCCGGCGGCGCCCGCCTTGGCGTCGGCCTTCGTCGTCGCTTCCTTCGGCTTGGGCGCGCTGAGGTCGTTCAACAGCTGGCCGATCTGCGCCGGGTCGCAGCCTTTGAGTCCGAGGGAGATCTTGGTCTCGTGCAGCGGGTCGCCGTCCAACGTGAGCCGGGCCTCGCCGTCGGCAAGGCCGAGCTTCGCCCGCACGCGCAGGCCGCCGTCGATGTTCTCGGTGCTGGCCTGCAGCGACCTGCCGGAGACGCCCCAGGCGGAAAAAGCGCCGGCGCATTCGATCGTGGTCTTCACGTCCGGACCTTTCGCGCCGGGCGTAAGCAGCAACGTGAAGCGATGGTCGACGGGCAAGGAGAGCCCGCGCAGCGCTTCGCCGAAATCCTTGCCGGCGCAACGCGCGGCGATCCACGGCTGCAGGTTGCCTTCGGCGCGCACGACGGGACCGGCGAGCGCCGTCGGCTTGGACCAATCCCAGGTCACCGAACCTTCGACGCTGCCGTCGGCTTCCGTGTCGCCGCCGCTCAGGCGGTGGAGGCCGATCGCCGTGCGCTTCGGGTCGGCGTCGACGGAGACTTCGACGTGGCGGAAGGGCGCGCCCATGAAGTCGAACCGGTTCAGGAGCACGCGGCCTCTGGTCACGCTGGTCAGCGCTCCCCAATGGCCTTCGACGTCGATGAAGGCGTAAGGATTCTCGCGGACGAGGAACAGGCGCCACAGGGAGACCCACCATTCGCCGAGCACGCGGTCGAGGCTCGGCGGGGCGATCTCGCCGTTGAGGTGGAGCATGAAGGCGCCGCCGGCCTTGAGCTCGCAGTCGGCCGCCCCGGTGATCGAGGCCAGACGAAGGTCGCGCAGGCGGAGCGGGTCGCCCGCGCGGGTAGGATCGAAGTCGAAACGCGTGCGCAAGGGCAGGGAGTTCGAGGCCGGCGACCTTCGCCTGGGCCAGCGTGAGCTCCGCGACGGTGTCTTCGCGCCGGCCTTTGCCGCGCGCATGCACGTCGAGACGGTCAGCGGAGACGGTTCGCCAGGCCATCTCCTGCGCGCCGCCGTCGAGCCGCCAGGCGTCGATGCGTCCGTCGGCCGTGACCTTGACCGTGCCGCGCAGGTTGAGCCCGCGGACCTGGATGAGCCCGAGGCCGCCGTCGGCCCAGTCGTTGCCGAGCACGGCCTGGATGGCGAGTTCGCCGCTGCCGTCGCTGCTGCCATGGCAGCGGAGGGAGACGGAGGCGCCGCCGGAGCGTTCGGCCACGTCGACCGCCGTCTCGATGGCGGCGAACGTTTCGGCCAAGCGGCGCGAGAGGGGAGCCTTCGCGTCCCCGTCTTTTTCGCCGCGCAGGAGTCCGGTCGGGATCTCGCCGGACAGATGGCAGGTGATCTTGCCTCCGCGGGCTTGCACGGAGCGCAGGTTGATCCAGCGGCCTTCCTTGGTAAGGTCGACCGTCAGGGTGTCGAGCAGCGGGCGGCGGACGCCGCCCCGGGCGACGGAGGCCGGACACCAGAGGCTTGCGCCGGACAGGCGGACCTGCGTCGGCTCGACCTGCCCTGCGACGAGCCGCGCGGGGTCGAGCGCGATCTCCAGGCGCGCGGCGGTGAAGACGTCGCCGGTCATCCCGTCGACGCCGAGCGTCAGGTCGTCGGCCGCCAACGTCAGGTCGGGCAGCATCCAGTAGTGGCGCGCCTGCAGGCGGAGGCCCTGTTCCGCGAGCTGCGCCGCGATCCGCTCCGTGAGGAAGTCCGGGAGCTTCGTCGGGTGGTCGAGGTTCGCGATCCAGCACAACGTCAGCTGGACCGGAAGCAAGAGGAGCAGGCAGGTGTTCGTCAGCCCGCGCAGGAACCTGCGGAAGGGGGAACTCGCCGGCTGCGGTTTCATCTGCCGGGTTCGGCCAGCAGCGGGATCAGGATCTCGGCGAGGCCGGCTTCGAGGATGAAGTCGTCGTCATCGGCTTCGTCCCGCATGAGCACGGAGCGCGCGTTGAAGGGAGCCGAGCAGAAATAGGTGCGGAAGGTCTCGCTGGAGGCGCCGCCGCCGGTGGCGGCCTGGTCCGTCACGCGGATCTCGAATTTCCAGCCGCCCGCGCCGACGTCGCGTCCCGGGAATTCCGCCGCGCGGACGTCGGCGAGGCCGACGGCCAGGCGGCGCGAGCTGGCCGGGTCGAGGCGACCGGAGCCGGCCCAGTTGCCATCGGGGCCGAGGCGCGCTTCGCCGAGGACCTTGCCGTCCGCGCGCGAGGTCAGGCGCAGGCCGCTCACGCGGGCTCCCTGGGGAAGTTCCGCCACGGCGCGCTTGCGCCACGCCTGCGGTTCGACGTTCTGATGGCCGCCGTTGAGGAGCGAGACGTCGCACACGGCGGCGAGCGGCGAGCCCTTGGCGTGCACGACGCGCGTGCCCGCGCCCTTGTCCGGGTCGTCGGTGAAGGTGAGCAGGATGCGGTCCGTGCCGAACTCGAGCTCGACGGTCTGGATCGAGGCGGTGCCGGGATTCGTCAGCGTCATCACGGCCGGGACGCTGACGCCGCCGACGGCGGACTTGCGGCGCGTGGCGCGCAGCTGGGAGACCGCGTCGAGGAAACGCGCGACGATCTTGGCGTCGGCTTCGCGGCGCTTGGTCGCGGTGGAGCCGGGCGCGACCGGGATCTCCCAGCGGGCCTCGGCGGCGGCGCCTTCCAGGCGATGCAAGGTGATCGTGCGGCCGCCGGCGGCGATGGTGAAGCCGGTGACCAGCGCCGGATCGAAGTCGGCCGGGCGGGAGGCGGCGAGCGTCTCGCGGGCGGCGAACCAGTCGTTGAGCTGGCGGGCTTCGATGAGGAAGACCGAGCTGTTCTCCTCCAGGCGCGCGCAGAGCATCGTGGGCTGGCCGGGCGCCGGATTGCCGACGAGCAGGACCTGGCGGCGCGAATTGCCTTCGAGCGAGAGACGGAGCACGGGAGCGTTCAGGCCGGTGACGTCGTCGGCGAGCGCGACGAACTTGCTCGCGCGCAGGTTCGTGAGGTCGGCGACGGCCCGCGCGGTCGCGTCCGCGTCGGCGAGGGCGTCGTAAGGGGTCTCGAAGCGCCATTCGGGGAGCTGGACGCGGCGGCCGACGCGCTGACGGGCCTCGGCCGTGAGTCCGGTCACGCTCTCGCCGTCCTTGGCGCGGTGACGGATCGAGACCGCGCGGGCCTCGAAGTCGGCGATCTCGAAGATCTTGTCGACGCGGTAGCTTTCGGGCTTGGTCGCCAAGGCCGCGGCCATCGCCTCCGGCAGCGGGATGATGCGCTTGCCGTCGTCGGTGAGCAGGAAGTGGTGGCGCGTCGAAGGCTGCACGCCGATCCTGGCCTCGACGGTGGCGCCGGTCTCGGAGGTGATCTTCAGGGTCCAGCGCGGCGTCTCGAGCCCGTAGTCCTTCAGGCCGGAGCCGTTGGCCTTGGCTTCGGCCGCGTCGAAGCCGGCTTCCGCGGTGACGAAGCGGAGTTCGTCGAGCAGGCGTTGCACGGTCCAGATGTTGGCCGGCCAGTCGAACGGCTCGGTGAGGCGCCATGCCGAATTGCGCTTCTCGAGCACGATCCGTTCCGGGCCTTCGCTCAGGATGAGCTTCGCCGGCGTCGACGGGAAGAGCTGCGTCTGGCTGACGGCCGTCGGCTGGTGGCCGGAGGTGGCCCGCCAGACGAGCCCGAAGGCGATCAGGTTGGCGACCAGCAGGATGACGGTGGTGCGGGAAATCCGCATGAGCACGTCAACTTCTGCGACGCCACACGGAAACCGCAAGCCCGACTGCGAGGACGGCCAGCGGAATCACGGAGAAGCGGAGGGCCAGGGCCCAGAAGTCGGCGGCGGTCGCGTTGAGCTGGTATTCGCCTTCCGAGCGGGCCGGCAGGGAGATCGCCCGGTCGCGGTCGGTCAGCCAGGCGGCGCACTGCGTGACGAAGGCGCGGTTGCCTCCGCGGTTCAGGCGCTGGTTGGCGGCGATCTGGGAAGTGCCGACGACGACGAGCCGGCCGCCCGCTCCGCCCACGCCCTTGCGGATGCCGGTGGCGCGTTCCGCCGCGGCGGCCAGGCATACGGGGCCGGGCTGGTCGCGGTCCGGGTCGAATCTCACCGGTCGGCGCACGAGGTCGGTCTCGCCCCAAGAGGCGTCGGAGGAGAAGACGAGCTGCCAGACTCCGAGGGTGCTGTCCGGGGCGCTGCCTTCGTCGAAGCGCGCCGGCCGGATCCGCGAGGCGATGAGCGGGAGGTTCTGTTCCTTGAGGACCTTGGTGAGCGGGTGCTCCTTCTCTTCGAGGCGGATCAGGGCGATGTCGCCGTCGGTGGTGCGTCGCGCCGGGTCGGGTTCCTGCAGTTCGGCGTCGGGCGAGAAGATCGCCCAGTCCGCCAGCATCGGCTCGAGGCCGTGTTCGCGGCCCGGGTCGAGCATGGCCAGCACGCGGCCGTTGCGTTCGTAGAGGTAGTTCTTGAGGCGCGCGTTCTCGGAAGCCGAGAACGGCGCGGCCGGTCCGGCGATCAGCACCATCGCCGCGTCGCGCGGGACTTCGGCGACCGTGGCGAGGTTGAGCTGACGGACCTCGAAGTTGCGGTTGCGGAGCTGACGGGAAAGCAGGGACATGCCGCGCTCGGGCAAGGGGTCCTCGACGCCGAGTTCGCCGTGGCCGACGGTGACGTAGCAGACCGCGGCCTTGTCCTCGGTCACCTCGATGAGCGCGGCGGTCACGGCTTCTTCGCCGCGGAAGCCGCCTTCCTTGGTGACGAGTTCGCGATAGCTCACGTACTTCGCGCGGGAACCGCAGCTCAGGATGAGCGCGACGGAAGCGTCCGGCACGCCGTGGCGCGCGGCGAGCTCGGAGAGCAGGGGCGCGTTGCGGCCGCCCCCCGCGAGTTCGACGGAGAACCAGGCGGGCCCGTTGCGCCCGGATTCGACGACGTAGGAATCGAGGAGCTTGAGCAGGCGGGAGCGCACGACCTGCGCGGGCTCGGACACGTCGTTGGTGACCACCACCGCCTTCACCCAGCCTTGGTTGCGGCCCACGCCGACCGGGCTCCGGCGGCCGGCGGCCCGGACGGTCTCGGCCGATTCGGGCGCGAGCGAATGCCGGCGGTCCGCGGTGATGTCATGGCGCAGGCGGAACTCCGGCAGCGAGGCCAGGAAATTGACCACGACCGCCAGCGCGACCGCGAGCAGGGCCTGCGTCAGGCGGTTGAGCCGGCGGATCGGCCGGACGGAACCGAAGTCATCGCGAGGGGGCGCCATGTCACTCCTGTCCCTCCACGGACAATACCGCCAGGCCCAGGCAGAGCAGGGTGCCGGTGCCGTACAGCACGATCGGACGGGAATCCAGGATGCCGGCGGCGAAATCCTGCAGGTGGCCGAAGGTGCGCAGGTGCGCGGCGGGTTCGCGCAGCCAGCCGAGCCATTCCCAGCTTTCGATCGGCAGCGATTCCATCGCGCCGCCCGCGGCGGTCATCGCCAGCAGGCTGATGAACGCGAGCAGCGCGGCGAGCGCGGAGGAGCGGGTCACGCAGCTGCACAGGATGCCGATGGCCACGTGCAGCAGGCCGCTCACGGCGATGAAGCAGAGCCCGCCCCAGAGGATCGACGGGTCGCCGAGGCGCGTGTCGCCGGGCGTGCCGAGCCGTTGGACGGTGAGGAAAGGGAAGACGGTGAAGAGCAGCCAGAAGACGACCCAGACGATCCAGGTGGAGAGGAACTTCGCCCAGACCACCGCGGTCGCGCTCGCCGGCGTGGTGAGGAGCGCGGCCAACGTGCCGGAGCGGCGCTCCTCGGCGAAGGTGCGCATGGTGAGCAGCGGCAGCACGCACAGCAGCGGCAGCCAGAAGAACCACAGCGTGGCCTCCACGGGCGTGCGTTCGGCCGGCGCGCGGCTCGCCTCGACGAGCGCGAAGAAATGGATGCCGCCCATGAGCGCGAGGAACAGCCCGGCGGCGGCCCACGTGTTCCAGGAGAGG
>RGES01000082.1 GCA_009917805.1 Verrucomicrobiota bacterium | reverse complement strand
GCCGCGGCGCCAAGCCGGTCCATGGTCGCAAGATACAGGCGATGGAAGGCTTCGAGCTGCCCGCCGGTGGCGTCGATTTCGGCCCTCAGGCCGTCGGCTCGCATACGACGCAGGTCGTACGCATGCCCGGCGGACAGTCCTGCGAGGTAGGCGTCCTTGCCGGCGGCGAGGTCGAGCAGCAGGGTCTCGCCGGAAAGCGCGCGGCCGGGCAACTGCGCGGGGCGGAGCGGGTGGCTGCGATTGAAGACGGCGACGCAGCCCCGGAGATAAAGGGCGCGCTCGATGGCCTCGAGTCCCTCCTGCGGCGCCGGCTCGCCGAGCGCGCCGGAATAAAGCAGTCCATTGTATCCATAGACGCTGGTGGCGTCGCAGAGCTCGGGATGGCCATGGATCGATCGGAACAGCAGGGCCAGCCCGACGGAACGTCCGGCGACTTCGGTCACGACCAAGCCGGGCGTCGCGCCGATACGGCGTGCTTCCAAGGCGACGAAGTCGGGATGGTGATAGATGTCGGAGGAGTCGCGGAACGGTCCCGCGAGCAGGGCGGACCATTCCGCGGCGTCGGTGACGATGCGGGCTTCGGCGGAGACTGGGACGGGAGCGGCCAAAGGTTCAGGCTTCGGAGTGGGCTTCGAGGGTCGCGATGAAGCGGGCGGCGAGCTGCGGGCGGGCGAATTCTTTTTCGGCCAGCGCGCGGGCGGCGGCGCCCATGACACGGCCGGCGGCGCGGTCGGCGGCCAGACGCTGGAGCGCATCGGCGAAAGCGGCGACGTTGCCCGGCGGGACGACGATGCCGCACTCGTTCTCGCGGATCAGGCCGGCGAGCCAGCCCGGATAGTTGTTCACCACGGGGATGCCTGCGGCGACGTAATCGAAGAACTTGTTCGGCGACGTGCCGTGGTAGAAGGCGGGGATGTCCTTGAGCACCATGAGCCCGCAGTCGAGTGAAGCGGTGATGGCGCCAAGTTCTGCCTTCGGGACCGGCGGGAAGAAGAGGCAGTTCGCCAGGCCGAGTTCGGCGGCGCGGGCGGCGAGACGCTCCTTCTCCTTGCCGTCGCCGATGAAGACGAGCTTCACGCGTCGGTCGCCGCGACGCTTGAGCTCTTCGGCGACCGCGAGCAGCGCGTCGAGCCCGTTGGCGACGCCGTGGGCGCCGGTGAAGCCGGCGACGAAGTCGTCGGGCCCGATGCCCGGCAGCGTGAGGCGGGCGCGCTTGGCCGGATGGAAGACCTCGAGGTCGCAGCCGTTCGGGATCATCGCGACCGGCAGACGTTCGTCCGCGCGGGCGCGGATGCCCTCGACGATGCCGGGCGAAAGGCCGACGCAGGCGTCGGCCGAACGGTAGCCGAGGAATTCCAGGAGCGACATCCCCCCGAGGACGAACGGATTGCGCAGCCCGAGGGCGCGCGGAAGCTCGGGCCAGAGATCGCGCACCTCGAAGACGAACGGCTTGCCGCGCAGCCACTTCGCGGCGAGGCCGGGGATGACCGCGGTGATCGGCGTGGAGGTCGCGAAGACGAGGTCGCAGGGCAGCTCCAAGGCGAGGCGCACGGAGCGGAGCGCGAAGCGGACGTACGCGAGGCCGCGGCGGAACAGCGAGTCGCGGTTGGAGTAAGCCAGCGGGAGCGAGATGACGTCGATGCCGTCGACTTCGCCGCGATGCCAGCCGCGAGCGGCGTCGTAAGGGAGATCGAGCCCGCTGAGGCCATGGGCGCCGCAGACGACCGTCACCTGATGGCCGCGCGCGCTCAGCGCCCGCGCGAACTCATACGAGCGCGTGCCGGTCGCGCCCCGAGGGGTCGCGAAATGCTGATGGAAATAGAGGAGGCGCAACTAAGTGAGGGGGCAGGCTGGCACGTGGGCACGTGGACAAGGGGAGCAAGCCAACTTAACTCAAAGGGAAACCGGAGACCGGATGATGGGCTGGGGTATCCATTTTCAGGTCTCGGGTCTCGGCAGTCGGGTGCCTGGTACAGGTCTTCGGGTTCGGGTACAGGTTCAGGACCTGCATTCTACCCGGACCCGGTGCCCGCACCTGCACCTGACAATCCGCACCTGAGACCTGAGGGCCGAGACCTGTGACCCGAAACTGCTTCTAGGTAGGGCTGACCATCCTTGGTCGGCCGCGGTCGAGCAAGGATGCTCGACCCTACCCAAGGCCATCACTCGCCCGATACTCCATACTCAATACTCGATACTCTTGCGCGACGTTTGCACATTTGCACCTACCCGGCGCTTACAACGCTGCTTCCATCACCCGCGCGATCTTCGCCGCGGCGTTGCCGTCGCCATAAGGATTACGCAACTGCGCGCGGCGGGCGTATTCGGCGGGATCGGCAAGCAGACGGCTCGCGGCGGTGACGATGCGGGTCGGATCGGTGCCGACAAGTTCACTCGTGCCCGCGGCGAGGCCTTCGGTTCGCTCGGTGTTCTCCCGCATGACGAGCACGGGCTTGCCGAGCGAGGGGGCTTCTTCCTGGACGCCGCCGGAATCGGTGAGCACGAAGGCGCAACGATCCATCAGCCAGACGAAGTCCTCGTAAGCGGCCGGGGCGGCGAGGGCGATACGCGGGTGGCCGCCGAGCAGCCGGCGCACGGGTTCCTGGACCTGCGGGTTGAGATGCACCGGATAGACGACGCCGAGGTCCGGATGCGCCTCGACGAGCTGACGGATGCCGCGGCAAAGGTTTTCGAAGCCGGGCCCGAAGGATTCGCGACGATGACCGGTGACGAGGATCCAGCGCGACTTGGGCGCGGCCAGGTGCGAGGCGACGAACGCCGGCGCGATGCCGAGACGGGCGCCGACCGCGGCGGCCTCGATGCCGCCGATGCGCGCGCGCGTGGCGAGCAAGGCGTCGATGACGGTATTGCCGGTGACGTGACAGTGGTATCGCCCTGCACGAGGACGGCGGCCGGCTTCGCCTGCGCGAGCCAGGCGGAGACGCCGGTGAGGACGCGGCTCGATAGTTCCGGCAAGGATTGGCCGGGCTGCATCAGGCCGAGGTCGACGTCGGGCTTCAATCCGAAGGAACCCAACGCCTGATCGAGGAGTTCACGATGCTGGCCGGTCGAGACCAGCAAGGGACGCACCTTGCCCGCGCGACGCAGCTCCGCGTACACCGGCGCGAGCTTGATGGTGTCCATTTTCGGGTCACGGGTCTCGGCTGTCGGGAGACGGGTTCAGGTCTTCAGGTTCGGGTAAAGGTTCAGGACCTGCATTCTACCCGGTGCCCGCACCTGTACCTGATAACCCGCACCTGAGACCCGATGGCCGATACCCGAGACCTGAAAATGCTCCCGAAGCAAACTTTCCGGTTTCCGATCTCCCGTTGAGTGAAAGTCATGCTGCCACCCGTATCGTTTTGCTCACTCGAGCGGAACCTCTTCCCCGTCGACGAAGAAACTATTGGGCTCGAGACGCAGCGAACAACCGAGGGCAGTGACGAAGGTGACGTCGTTGCCGGTGGCGGTGATCCGGCGACACCAGGAGGGGTCTTTTGATCCGTAGTGCGTCGAGTGCCACCCTTCCCCGCCGTCAGGCAAGGCGGAGACGTATTCTTCCTGCGAGGCGACGGAACAGGCGATGGTAAGCTGATCAAGGCCGGCGCGCGAGCGGCCGTGCCAACGCAAGGTGCAACGTCCGGGCTGCTTCAACAATCCGGTCAGGCGATCGACGATCACGAAGCCGTGGGGAACCTTGATGACCCGGCGACGCACCTTGAAGCCAGGGAAGCCGAGATGCGAGGCGGTGAAATCGTCATGCGCGGCCCGCAGGTCGCAGGCCGTCCAAGGCAGCCAGAGGAAGCGCCGGAAGCGGCGCATGGCGTCCTGATCGCCGACGGTGACGACGTTATGGAAACGCGAACCGGCGAGCCCATCCCAGCCGCCCGGGGCATTATAAGAATAGGAACCCACGCCGGCATCGCGGCAAACCACGGGGGCGCGCACCGAAGGGGCGGCGCTCGACGGCAACGGGCCGAGCAGGAGCAGGGCCGTCTCATCCCAAGGACCGGCGGGCAGGCGCTCGCCCTTGAAGAGAGCCAAGGCGGTGCCGACGGTCGGCCGGAAATCTTCGAACCCGCAGCCGCTGAGCGGGAAGAGCTGGGCGCCGTCATCGCAACCGTAACGCGGGACCGTGCCGTCGGCTTCGAGCAACGCGGCCAGGAAATCCGTGGCGGCGATCGCCTTGCGGCGCACCGCCGGGGGAAGCGTCGAGCCAGCGGCCCGGCAGACGAGTTCCGCCCAGACCAGGAGGTCCAGCAGCAGCCGATGATAGTTGGTGGAGTGCTGGCTGAAGCCGCCGTCGGGACCGACCAATGCTTCGACCTGTTGCCACAGGGCGCTGCGTCCACGGCGACGCCAATCGCCGGCACCCGGCAAGGTCGGCCAGAACACGCCGGCGGTCATCAGGCCGACGGCTTCGGCGATGCCATGATTGTTCTGCTGGGAGAGCGCGTAATCGATGTGGCCTTCGATGCGGCGAGCGGTCGCTTCGGCCGTCCGCGAAGCCAGCACCAGACGGGCGTCGGTCGTGGCCGGATGGTGCCGGAATGCCTGCACCCCGAAGGTCAGCGCGATGAGCCGGAGCGAAGCTTCCTGGCCGCACATCCATTGCGGCCCGCGGTTCGGCGGATTCTGCTTCTTCCAGTCTTCGACGTTGCTCCAGAAACGTTCGACGTGACGGGCGTCGCCATCGATGACCCACGCGCGGACAAGCGGGAAGACCCAGGCGAAGCGGGAGAGCTCCCAGATCCCCTTGATGTCCTCCGCTCCGGCATCGGAACAACGCGACCAGTGCGTCGAAGGGTCGACGGAGCCGCCGGTGAGGACGTTCTGCGTCCAGCGCGGCGGCCGACCGACCTCGACGAGACGGCCGGAGAAGACGCGGCAGAAACCTCGGCCGAAAGCCTCCGCTTCCGCCACCGGCGAATAGCCGGAGGCCAAGGCCCATGACTCGAGCTGGCGCGAAAGATCGGCGCGATCCAGGCGAGCGAGCGGAAGGCAAGGCGCCCGCATGCGCCAGGTCGCGGCCGCTTCTTCCGTGAAGCCGAAAGCGGACCACGGCTCGCGAGGCATCCGATATTCCAGCAATCCCAGCCGACGCTCCGCGGACCACAGCAAGCGCTTGGCCAGCCAGGTCGGACCGAGGTGATGGAGGAGAGGGAGGAACACTGGAAACCTGGAGGACTGAGCCGAGGGCTGAATTGAGGGCCGGATGGAGTCGGAGGCCATTTCGGGTCTCAGGTCTCGGCAGTCGGGCGCCTGGTTCAGGTCTTCGGGTTCGGGTACAGGTTCAGGACCTGAATTCTACCCGGTCCAGCACCTGTACCTGATAACCCGCACCAGAGACCTGAAGGCCGAGACCTGGAACCCGAAACTACTTCCAGGTAGGGCTGACCATCCTTGGTCGGCCGCGGTCGAGCAGGGATGCTCGACCCTACCAAGGCCATCACTTCCCCGATACCCTATACTCGATACTCCATACTCTAACGCCCAACCATCCCCCGCGTATCAATCAGCCTCTTGCCCTTGAGCTGCGCAAGGGTGAGGCCGGCGAAGGCGCGGTGATCGACGAGGAGGACGACGACGGAAGCGCGGTCGAGCGCGTCGGCGAGCGAGACGAGTTCCGCCCTGCCCTGCAACGCCTTCGGCAAAGCGGTGACGTGCGGCTCGACGGCGAGGATCTTCAGGCCCGCATCGGCGAGGTGCGACGCGATCTCGACCGCGGGCGATTCACGCAGGTCGTCGACGTTCGCCTTGAAGGCGAGGCCGAGGCAGGCGACGACGGCATCCTTGCCGGCGGCGGCGCGGACCTGGGCGACGACATGATGCGGCTTGGAGTCGTTGACCTCACGGGCGGTGCGCAGCAGACGCGCTTCGGCCGGAGCGGCGTCGACGATGAACCACGGGTCGACCGCGATGCAATGACCCCCGACACCGGGGCCGGGCTGGAGGATCTTCACGCGCGGGTGGCGGTTCGCCAGGCGGATGAGCTCCCAGACATCGACGCCGAGCTTGTCGCAGATCAGCGAGAGCTCGTTGGCGAAGGCGATGTTCACGTCGCGATAGGCGTTCTCGGTCAGCTTGGCCAATTCCGC
>RGES01000081.1 GCA_009917805.1 Verrucomicrobiota bacterium | reverse complement strand
TCCTTGGCCACGCGGTCGAAGTTCGGGGTCTTCGCCCAGGAGCACCCATAGGCGCCGGCGTGGCCACGACCCCAATCGTCGGCGATCAGGAACAGGACGTTCGGTCGGGTCGGTTCGGCGGCGGCGAGGCCGGCGAACGTGGCGCAGAGGGCGGCGAGGAGCAGGGGGGGGCGCATGGCTCGGGGTGATTCCTAATAAGCCCTGAGGCCGGCCGCATGCAACGCCTCAGCCATCCGGACAAAGAAAATCGCCGAAGTTCTTGCCGTACTTGGGGTCGGCGTACTTCGACTTCGCCACGAGGGCGCGGAACGCGTCGGTGCTGCGGTCATAGGAGACCACGAGGCGGCCGTTGAGCCAGTGTTCGACCTTGGTGCCCTTGGTGATGACGTAGGCGTTGTTCCAGTCGCCGATGCGGTTCGGACGCTTGTCCTTCGAGGCCGTGATCAGGTCGTAGAGCGAGGAGACCGTACGGTTGCCGTCGCGGCCGAGCTTGGCGTCCGGGTGGACGGCGTCGTCGAGCATCTGGAACTCCAGGCCGAAGGCCGAGCCCGCGCCTTGATTGAGGTCAGGCTGCACGTAGTACTTCAGGCCGCTGTTCGCGCCCTTGGTGAGCTTGAAGTCGACCGAGATCTCGAACTGTTTGTAGCGCTCGATCGTGATGATGTCGCCGGCGGCGGCGGATTCCTTGCCGCCCGAAGCGGCGGTGTGGAGCATGCCGCGCTCGATGGACCATCCTTCCTTGGGGAAATCCGGACCCTTGGCGGAGCGCCAGCCTTTGCTGGAGCGACCGTCGAAGAGGAGCTTCCAGCCGTCGGCCTTCTCGGAGTCGGTCAGGCTGTTGTCGGGGATCTTCGTGAGGGAGATGTTGCGCCATTCGACCGTGGTGCCGGCCTTGGTGGCGTCCTTGCCGATGCCGTGGACCTGGAAGGCGATGAAGCCCGTCTTGTAGCCGTCGTCGCGGACGTCGACGCGCTGCACGCCGTTGAGCCAGGTGCGGATGCGGTTGCCGTTGGCTTCCACCTTGACGTGGTTCCAGTCGCCGACCTTGGAGATCTCGCGACCCTGCTTGGAGAAGGCGAGTTCGTCGCCGCCGCCGAAGCCGGGGAAGATCCAGCCGCGACGGCCTTCTTCGTAGAGGCCGGCGGACCACATGCGAGCCTCGGTGGCGGGCTTGCGGACGTTCTTCGGGTCGGTGTCGATCTCGGCCTGGTAGCCGTGGACGCGGCCGGCCGGGACCTTGGCTTCCTTGCCGTCGGCGGTCTTGTACTTGAGCTCCTTGGCTTCGGCGTGGCTGCGGAACTGCACGCCCGAGTTCAGGCGCGGGTCGTTCTTGAAGTCATACTCGAGCACGAAGTTGCCGTAGTCCTTGTCGGTGGCGAGGAAGGTGTTCGGCGTGTTGAGGGTGGAGGTGCCGACGAGGTTGCCCTCGGGGCTGACGGCGTAGGCGGCTTCGCCGCCGAGCTTCTTGAAGCCCGTGAGGTCCTTGCGGTTGAAGATCTCGACCTTGTTGGGGTTGGCCTTCGGGGCGCCCGGGGCGGCCTTGGTGGCGGTGGACTTGTCGTCGCTGGCGCAGCCGACGATGAGGAGGGCGGCGGCCGTGAGGCTCAGGAGGAGCGGGGTCTTTTTCATGGTGTGCGTGATTTGGTTTAGAGATGAAAAAGCGGAGCGGCCTTGCGACCGCTCCGCTTCGTCGGAGGAGCTTAGAACGTGGTCGGGATCTCGAAGCCCTTGCGACCGGCGCGCTTGGCCACGAGGTCGCGGTTGGCGGCCTCGGCGTTGGCGCCGGTGAAGAGTTCGGTCTTCGTGTCCTGGGTGAGCGGGGCGCCGAGGGTGGCCTTGGCTTCGTCGAGGTTCACGCCGTTACGACCGAGGTGCTCGGCCATGCGACCGAAGGCTTCGGCCAGGCCGGAGCTGGCCTTGATCGCTTCCTTGATCTCGCCGGCGCTCTTCTTCGCGCCGAGGCGGTAGGAGATATTGGCGGAGTGGACGAGGGCGGTGGACAGGTGGCACTCGCGGACCGGGGCATGGATGCCTTCGGCCGAACCCTTGCGGATGCAGGCGACCCAGTTGGAGTGGTGGCCGGAAGCGCCGCCGGTGAGGTCGACCTGGTCGACGGTCTTGCCGTAGGACTTCACGAACTTGCCGTCCTTGTCGTAGACCTGGGCGGAGTTGTAGTCGGGGACGACGATGGTGGCGTTCTCGCACTCGACGATGATGCCGATGTCCGGGGACTTGGCCGACTTCTGGTCCTTGTTGAGCTCGGAGAACTTGCCGAACTTGTTCATCGGGCCGTCGACCTTGCCGTTGGCGGTGAGGCCGTAGACTTCGGTGATCAGCGGGGCGGCGGCGTAGTTATGGATCGAGACGAAGGTGTTCGGGGTCTCGGCGCAGTCGACGTAGCCGAAGCGGCCGCCGACGGAGACGACTTCCGGGGACACCTCGTGGGTGTTCAGGAACCAGCGGGCGATGTCGATCTCGTGGATCGCCTGGTTGCAGAGGTCGCCGCCGCCGTAGTTCCAGAACCAGTGCCAATCATAGTGCACCGGGCCCTGGTTCTTGGTCTCGCTCTTGGCGTCGGTCTGGTTGCCGCGGATGGATTCCTGGATGTCGGCGGGGCCGTGCCAGAGGTCGTAATCGATCTCGGAGGGGATCTCGTTCTTCTTGGCCGGGCCGATCGACATGCGGCGCTTGTAGCAGATCGCGCGGGCGACCTTCACCTTGCCGTACTTGCCGGCGTGCACGTCCTTGATGGCGGCGCGGATGCCGACGCCGGAGCGGCTCTGGGTGCCGGCCTGGACGATCTGCTTGGTGAAGTGGTTCGAGGCGGCGACGAGCTGCTGGCCTTCGAAGATGTTATGCGAAAGGGGCTTCTCGACGTAGAGGTGCTTGCCGGCCTGGAGGGACCAGATGCCCTGGATGGAGTGCTGGTGGTTCGGCGAGGCGATGGAGACGGCGTCGATATCCTTATCTTCGAGCATCTTGCGGATGTCGGTGTAGCCCTTGGCGCCGGGGATGTCCTTCACGCCCTTGGCGACGACCTTGGCGTCGACGTCGCAGAGGGCGACGATGCGGACGCCCTTGATCTTCTTGAGCTCCTTGATGTGTTCCTGACCGCGGCTGCGGAAGCCGACGACGGCGACGCGGAGGTCACCGTTGGCGCCCGCGGACTGGGCGTAGGTCTGGGCGCTGAGGCCCGCCACGGCGGCAGCCAGGGCGGAGTTCTTGATGAACGTACGACGATGTAGTTGGGACATAGATAGGACTTGGGGTAGAGACGGAGCATATGGAGATGCCGTCTGAGTCGAGATTGTTCCAAGGCACCGCATAGCCGAATATCGGCAAGAATTGCCGCTCTTGAGGGCCAGGGCTTGGGCCAGGGCTAGGGTTGGTAAAAAAGGAATAAATCCTTCTTAATCAATTATTTATAAATAGTCTTAAATCGCCTAGCCCTAGCTCTGACCCCGGCCCTAGCCCTGCTTCAGTCTACTTAACGGTCCGGATATACTGCCGGATGGCTTCGAACTGGGTCGGGCCCTTGCCCTCATACGGTTCGGAGAGTTGGGTCACGCCTTCGGGGTCGGCGTACTTGGGCATCTTGGTGTCCGGGTCGATGCGCGTCGGGGCGAGGACCCAGCGATGGAAGTAGCCCTTGCGGAGGCGTTCGGCGGTCTGGGCGAAGTTGATGGCGGGAGCTTCGAAGACCGCGGTGGCTTCCTTTTCACCCACGGCGTGGCAGGTGATGCAGTTGAAGCCACCGTCGGCGCCGATCAGCTTCTCGCCGTTGGCGATCATCTCCGCGTTCGGCGCGGGTTCGGCGGCTTCGGTCTGCGGCAGGCCGTGCTGGTGGTTGAGGCCGAGCGCGACGCCGTCGGCGACATGCGCGAAGCCGGGCATGCGGCCGATGAGCCACGGACGCGGCTTATAGTCGACCTGGCCGGCGATGAACTTGCTCATCCAGTCGTGGCGCAGCTTCTCGCCAAGCCAGGTGAGGGGCGGGATCGGCGCGTCCGGGACGGGCTCGCCTTCGACGTGTTCCTTGGGCGGGAGGGCGTCGCGCAACTTCTTCGCTTCGCCGTCGACCTTGGTCCAGGTGCTCACGTTGCCGTCGCGGGCGTGGCAGGCGACGCAGTTGAGGTTCTTGATCTGTCGTTCGGCGAATTCGGCCGGGGTGTCCTGCTTGAGCGAGGCGAGGTCGGTCGCGAGGAAGGCCTTCAGCGCGGTGCGCTGCTTCTCGGTGAGCGCGAAGTCCGGCGCGCCGGCGCGGGCCTTGTCATCCGGGCTCAGGCAGCCTTTGTCGCCGGCTTTGAGCACGGTCGCGAGGGTCGGCTGGGTCGTGGCCGGCATGCCAGCGTGGCAGGTCAGGCAACCGGCGCTGACGATCAGGGCGGCGCCGCGGGTGGCGTCGCCGGCGAGGGCCTGGCGCTTGATCATGCGGCCGCGGTTGATGAGGTAGGAGGCCAGCTGGACGGCTTCCTCGTCTTCCAAGCGGAAGTGCGGCATGCGCGTGGCGGCGTAGTTCTTGGCGGGGTCCTTCAGGAATTCGACGAGGGCCGACTGGTTCCACTTGTCGCTGACATGGCCGAGCGGGATGCGGTCATGCGCGTCGGCGCCTTCGGAGTCAGGGCGCTGGTGGCAGGCGACGCAGCCGAGGTTGGCGAAGAGCGCGCCGCCTTGCGGGGCGAGTTCCTTCTTCTCGTGCAGCTCCATCGGCTTCGCGCCCTGCGTGAGCATCGCGGCGATATCCGCGGCCTTCTGGTGGGCGTCGGCACCGTTGAAGACTTTCGGCATCAACGTGTGCGGGCGGATGCTGTGCGGATGGGCGATCCAGTCGGCGATCCACTCCGGACGGTACTTCGCGCCGAGTTCGGCGAGCAGCGGGGCGTTCTGGCCGAGTTCCGGCATGCCCGCGCCCTTGGCGGGGAGCAGGGCGGCGTCGGCGTGGCAGGCGGCGCAATTAAGCTGGGCGAAGAGCAGGCGGCCTTCGCGTCGCTGCGTGGCGGCATCGAGGTCCTTGTCGGCCGGATGCGTGAGGATCGTCGGCGGGACGGGTTCGAGCGGGAAGTCCTTCGAGGCCCAGCTCAGGCGCACGAAGGTGTCGCCCTGGTCGGCGCTCGCGATCTCGGCGACGATACGGTTGGCGCCCTTGTTGAGCTGGACGGTCTTGATGCCTGGACCATCGAGGAGCGGCTGGCCGTTGAGGCTCAGCTTGAACTTGCCGGAGGATTCGGCGTTCAGTTTGAACGTACCGCGCAGCGGGGATTGCAGGTCGCCTTCCCACTTGGCCGTGAACGGTCCGGCGGTCAGGAAGGGCGTGGGTGCCTGGCCGGCGGGGACGTAGAGGGCGAGGAGGCGGTCGGAGCGGACGTCGGTCTTGCCGCCGGCGGCGAACGTGACCTTCAGTCCGGGCAGGTCCTGGGCGGAAAGGGCGGTCGCGACGGTCGCGGCGAGCAGGCAGAGGAGTCGGCGGAAAAGCATGGCGGCGGGACGTCGCCTATTGGGAGGTATTCCCGCCGTCAGGCAAGCCCCCAGCAAAAAGGCCCGGCGTGAACCGGGCCTTTCGCGGTGAGGATTTCGCCTTAGTTACTTCGTCGGGGCGAACGAGCGGTAGTCTTCGCCTTCCTTGTCCGGGACGACGTTGATCGTGTTGGCGACGTCATCGGGGACGCGGGAGCCGTCGACGGCCTTCACGTTCATCTTGATGCGCATCTGCATCACCGGCTTGAGGCCGGCGACTTCGAGGAAGACCGACTTGCCGGTTGTACTGCTCGATGGCCCAGTTCTGGGGGTCGGAGGCGGACTTCTTGTCGAGGGCGCCGGTGAAGCGGACCGTGATGCCCTTCTTGGAGACGTGGAGGGCTTCCTGCATCGTCACGGACTTGCCGGTGTAGCGGACGCGCTGGATCGCGCCGTCCTTGACGCCGTTGGTCTGCCAGCCTTTGAGGCCGGCGACGTAGAGCTGGCCGTCGACGGGGCTGAAGCGGGCGCGCATCAGGCCGGTGGCGAACTTGAGCGGGAACTTCACCACGCCGCCCTGGGCGATGTCGCCGACGCGTTCCTGCAGGACCGCGAAGAGCGAGGACTTGCCGTAGGACAGGTAGAGCATGCGGCCTTCGAACGGACCCCACTTGCCCTTGTTGGCGGGCACCCAGATCTGAGTGCCGTTGGAGTTGTCGATGTCGTAAGGGACCCAGCAGAGGTGCGGGCTATAGGCCTTCGGCGCCGGGGTG
>RGES01000009.1 GCA_009917805.1 Verrucomicrobiota bacterium | reverse complement strand
CGCCGCCACAAGCTGCTGGGCTCGCAGATGCTGCTGACCTACTGGGACCTCGACAGCCGCGCCTGCACCCGCAACGCCCGCGCGACCCTCGACCTCCTCCTCGCCCGCAAACGCTTCGTCCCGATCATCAACGAGAACGACGCCATCGCCGACGAAGAGATCAAGGTCGGCGACAACGACCGGCTCTCGGCGCACGTCGCCGCCCTCGTCGGCGCCGACCTGCTCGTCATCCTTTCCGGCATCCCGGGCCTGATGACCAAGTCCGACGGCACCGGCGACCTGATCCCTTCCGTCCGCAAGATCGACGACGCGGTACGCGCCCTCGCGGGCGGCGCCGGCTCCGAACGCAACGTCGGCGGCATGGTCACGAAACTGCTCGCCGCCGAGATCGCGGCCGAAGGCGGCGTCGACACGGTCATCGCCAGCGGTCGCCGCGAAGGCGTCCTCCTCGAACTCGCCGCCGGCAAGAAGCTCGGCACGCGCTTCTCGCTGAAGAAGCAATGAGCGACCTCCTCCAGCGCGTGACGGCGATCGCCCGCACGGCCAAGAAGGCCTCGCGCGCCCTCGCCCTCGCCCCGACGGCCGTCCGCGACGCCGCCTTGCGCGACGCCGCCCAAGCCCTCCGCGCCGACGAAGCCGCCATCCTCGAAGCGAACGTCAAGGACCTCGCCGCCGCCAAGGCCAAGGGCCTCACGGACGCGATGACCGACCGCCTCCGCCTCGACCACGCCCGCCTCGAAGACATCGCCGTCGCCTGCGAAGCCGTCGCGAAGCTCCCCGACCCCGTCGGCGAAGTCACCGAGGATTGGACCCGCCCGAACGGCCTGCGCATCATCCGCCGCCGCGTCCCGATCGGCCTCGTCGCCATCATCTTCGAATCGCGCCCCAACGTCACCGTCGACGCCGCCGCCCTCTGCCTGAAGTCCGGCAACGGCTGCGTGCTCCGCGGCGGCAGCGAGGCGATCCATACGAACATCGCGCTCTCGCAGTCCTTCGCGACGGGCCTCCGCTCCGCCGGCCTCCCCGCCGAAGCCGTCACGCTCCTGCCCTTCACCGACCGCGAAGCCGTCCCGGCCCTCGGCTCGCTCCGCGGCATCGTCGACATCATCGTCCCTCGCGGCGGCCCCGGCCTCATCGAGGCGGTGGTCAACTCCGCCAAGGTCCCCGTCATCAAGCACGATGCCGGCATCTGCCACGTCTACGTCCACGCGCAGGCCGACCTCGCGATGGCCGAACAGATCGTGCTCAACGCGAAATGCCAGCGCCCCAGCGCGTGCAACGCCCTGGAGACCCTCCTCGTCGACGCCGCGGTCGCCGGAAAATTCCTGCCGAAGCTCGCCGCCGCCCTGGCGGCGAAGAAGACCGAGGTCCGCGCCTGCGCGCTGTCGCTCCCGCTGATGCCCGGCGCCAAGGCCGCCACGGAACAGGACTTCCGCACCGAACACCTCGGCCTCATCCTCAACGTGAAGATCGTCGCCGGCCTCGCCGAAGCGGTCACTCACGTGGAAGACTACGGCTCGCACCACTCCGACGCCATCATCACGGCCGACGAGTCCGCCGCCCGCGCCTTCCTGGCCCAGATCGACAGCGCCTGCGTCTATTGGAACGCCAGCACCCGCTTCACGGACGGGGGCGAGTTCGGGTTCGGGGCCGAAGTCGGCATCTCCACGGACCGCCTGCACGCCCGCGGACCCATGGGGATTCGCGAATTGACCACCTGGAAGTTCGAAATCGTCGGCCAAGGTCAGGTTCGGGGCTAATTTGGGTCGGTTTTCCGTTTGACAGACCCCCACCCGGAAACCTTTGTTACCCTTCCTTTTGGCTACCGGGGTGGTAGCTCAGTTGGTTAGAGCGCCGCACTGTCACTGCGGAGGTCACGGGTTCGAGTCCCGCCCATCCCGCCAGCCAAAAGGGTTTACTTTCCGACCGGTCCGCCGGTCCGGAAAGGACTGCCCGGACGCCGTCGCCTGAGCGTCACCGACCCTTGGCGGGACTGTGCATCCTTTTTGCTTCCCCCTCCGTCCCGAGTGGACAGAAATCAGTCACCTCATGAGCAAAAAAGTCCTGATCATCGGCGCCGGCGGCGTCGGCAACGTCGTCGCCCATAAGTGCGCCATGGCGACCGAGTCCTTCTCGGAAGTCATGCTGGCCTCCCGCAACGAGAACAAGTGCAAGTCCATCGCCGCCGACGTCAAGGCCGCCACGGGCCGCACGATCCGCACCGCCGCCGTCGACGCCGACGACGTCAAGGCCACCGTCGCCCTGATCAAGTCCTTCGGCGCCGACCTGCTCATCAACGTCGCCCTGCCCTACCAGGACCTCAACCTGATGGACGCCTGCCTCCACGCCGGCATCCATTACGTCGACACCGCCAACTACGAACCGCCCCACCTCGCGAAGTTCGAATACTCCTGGCAGTGGGCCTACCGCGAGCGCTTCCAGAAGGCCGGCCTCACCGCCCTCCTCGGCTCCGGCTTCGACCCCGGCGTGACCAACGTCTTCTGCGCCTACGCCCAGAAGCACCTCTTCGACACGATCGAGACGATCGACATCATGGACGCCAACGCCGGCGACCACGGCTACAAGTTCGCCACGAACTTCAACCCGGAGATCAACATCCGCGAGATCACCCAGCGCGGCCGCTTCTGGGAAAAGGGCGAATGGAAGGAAACCGACCCGCTCTCCGTCAAGTGGGTCTACGACTACCCGGTGGTCGGCCCGAAGGACAGCTACCTGCTCTACCACGAGGAACTCGAATCCCTCGCGATCAACATCAAGGGCCTGAAGCGCATCCGCTTCTTCATGACCTTCTCCGAGAACTACCTCACGCACCTGCGCGTCCTCGAGAACGTCGGCATGACCCGCATCGACCCGATCGACTTCCAGGGCCACAAGATCGTCCCGATCCAGTTCCTGAAGGCGCTCCTCCCCGACCCGGCCTCGCTCGGCCCCCGCACCAAGGGCAAGACCTGCATCGGCTGCGAGATCACGGGCACCAAGGACGGCAAGCCCCGCAAGGTCTTCATCTACAACGTCTGCGACCACCAGGAATGCTACGCCGAGGTGAAGTCCCAGGCGATCAGCTACACGACCGGCGTGCCGGCCGCCATCGGCGGCGCGATGCTCGCCGGCGGCCAGTGGCTCAAACCCGGCGTCTGGAACATGGAGGAGATGAATCCGGATCCGTTCATGGAAGAGCTCAACAAGCGCGGCCTGCCCTGGCACGTGAAGGAGCTGCCGGTCGCCTGAACGACCGCCGCCTAAGCCCGCCGAACAGGCGGGCTTTTCGTTTGCACCGCCTCCCGACGCTCTCAATTTCAACGCCGTGTCCGACGCCCTCACCGAAGCCTTCCGGAAAGTCGACCTGACCAAGGTCCCGAGCCCTTGCCACGTGCTCCATCGCGGCCTGCTGGAACAGAACCTGCGCATCCTGCGCACGGTGATGGATCGCTCGGGCGCCAAGGTCCTCCTCGCGCTCAAGGGCTTCGCCCAGTTCAGCGAAGCGAAGCTGATCACGAAGTACCTCGCGGGCACGACCGCCAGCGGCATCCACGAAGCCCTCCTCGGACGCGAGGAATTCGGCGGCGAAGTCCACGCCTATTCCCCGGCCTTCAAGGACGAGGAGTTCGCCGACCTGCTGCGCGTCGCCGACCACATCTCCTTCAATTCGCCGACCCAGTGGAAGCGTCATAAGGCCGCCGCCCAGGCCGCCGGCCGCAAGCTCTCCTTCGGCCTGCGCGTCAACCCGGAGCACGCCGAGGTCGACGTCGAACTCTACAATCCCTGCGCCGCCGGCTCCCGCCTCGGCACGCTCCGCTCCGAGATCAAGTCGGCCGCCGACCTCGACGGCCTCGAGGGACTCCATTTCCACACGATGTGCCAGCAGGGGTCCGACGTCCTCGAACGCACCGTCGCGGCGTTCGAAGCGAAGTTCGGAGAATTCATCCCGCAGATGAAGTGGGTCAACTTCGGCGGCGGCCACCACATCACCCGCGAGGGCTACGACCTCGAACGCCTCATCCGCGTGATCACCGGCTTCCGCCAACGCTGGGGCCAGCACATCCAGGTCTACCTGGAGCCCGGCGAAGCCATCGGCATCGGCACCGGCGTCCTCGTCGGCACCGTCCTCGACCTGGTCCATAACGGGGTCGACATCGCGATCATCGACGTCTCGGCGACCTGCCACATGCCGGACACCTTGGAGATGCCCTACCGGGCCGACATCATGGATGCCGACCTGCCGGGCAAGCTGCCCCACACCTACCGTCTGGGCAGCGTGACGTGCCTCGCCGGCGACGTGATCGGCGACTACTCCTTCGCGGCTCCGCTCAAGATCGGCCAGCGCCTGGTGTTCATGGACATGTCGCACTACACGTTCGTGAAGAACACGACCTTCAACGGCGTGCCCCTGCCGGCCATCGCCAGCTTCGACCCCGCCTCGGGCCAGACGCAGGTCGTGCGCCGCTTCGGGTACGCCGACTACAAGAACCGCCTCTCCTGAGCGGGGGGTATCTCTTGACCAGCAGGTTCGGTCGTCCAAAGATGCGGCCAATCAATCATTCATGAAGACCCGCGAAATCATCCTTATCCTCATCGCCGCCGCCTTCGGTGGCGTGGCCATCGTCACCTGGAGCGGCGAAGAAGCCGCCAACGAACGCGCCGCCAAGATCAGCAAGGAAGCCAACGAAGCCCGCCAGAAGAGCGCCAAGGAAATCAAGGACCTCGCCGAGAAGTCCCTGAAGGAATCCCTCGCCGCCAAGAAGGCCGCCGAAGAATCCGGCAAGCAGGCCGCCGCCCTTCTCGCCCAGACCAAGGAAGCCGCGGACAAGGCCGTCAAGGAGTCGGCCGAGGCCGTCGCCAAGGTCAAGGACGAAGCCGGCAAGGCCGCCGTGAAGGCCACCGAGCTCGAGAAGGCCAAGGCCGCCGCCGACGCTCGCGTCAACGAGCTCACGGCCGAACTCGCCCGCCTCCGCGACGGCTCCGAACTGAAGGAAGCGATCGCCAAGCAGAAGAAGGCCGAAGCCGACCTCGAAGCCGCTTCCACGGCCCTGCGCGAAGCCAACGCCGCCGCCGCCAAGGCCGCCGCCCGCCTCGCCGAAGTCGAAGAAGAGAACCGCCGCCTGCGCGAGCAGGCCAAGGGTACCGACAACGTGTCGCCCAACTACCGCGCGCTCTGAGCCCGGCCCAGGTCCGACCGATCAGCCCGACCAGCCGGTCGGGCTTTTTCGTGCCGAGGCGAAGAGACGATGCAACTTCGCCAGCAGCCGCGGGCGCGCCTTGGCGCGAAGCTCGTGCTCCCACATCCGCACGACCTTCCACCCGGCCCGGCGGAGGTTCCGCGTATCGCGACGATCCCGCTCGAGGTTGCGCCGGAACTTCGCCCGCCAGAAGGCGGCGTTGCCCTTGGGCTTCGTGCCATGCCGCGGACAACCGTGCCAGAAACATCCGTCGACGAACACCACGATGCGGCGCCTCCGGAACACGAAGTCGGGCCGCACGCGGAACGGCCCGCCCCGGGCGTCGCGCCCGCACACGACCTGCTGCCGCCGCCAGCCGGACCACCCCTGCGCCCGGAGCAGGGTCGCCATGGCGCCTTCGGTGGTGGCGTTGCCCCGCCCGCGCACCCTAGCCATCAGGGCGCTGCGCTGGGCGCGGGTGTAGATGTCCGCCATGGCATATCTTGGATATGAAACCGCCCGGACCGCAAGGCCCGGGCGGTCGGCGTCACCGCCAAAGAAAGAGGGCCGGCATCCCTGCCGGCCCTCGTGCTATGAAGCAGACCTCGGTTCGCCTTAGAAGGCGACCTGAGCCTGGAGGCGCAGGGTGTCGACCGTGGCGCTGATCTGGCTCGCGCCGGTGGCGAGAGTCGGGGTCGCGGCCTGGGTGATGACATCCTTGAACTTGGCGCGCTCGAAGCCGAACTGGATCTTGGCGTTGTAACCGTTCACCTGCTGGCCGAGGGCCTCGAGGTTGAAGTAGTAGTTCACGCCGAGGTAGATCGCGTCGGACTTGTCGTAGAGCGAGCTGGTTCCGGTCGCAGCGGTGGCGGCGGCGGCGAAGCCACGCTCACCGTCGGAGATCCGCTGGCCGCGCATGTCGGTATCGAGGCTGGTGTAGCGGGCGACGCCTTCCCAGTTGTCGTTGATCTTGTAGACGACCATGGCGTTGTAGCCGGTCGGGGTGTGGTCCTGGTCGTCCGTGTTGACGGCGGCGTCCTTGGAGGAGGTGATCTTGGTGCTCATGTACTCGGCCTGGAAGGTCCAGTTGAAGTACTTGGCCATGAGGAAGGGGTTATAGCCCTCCATGTTGGCGAGCGTATTCACCGCGCTGGTGGAGTTGTAGTAGCGAGAAGAGCCCCAGTTCACGCCGACGGCGTAGGCTTCGTTATCCGAGACCTTGTTGTTCCAGACGATGTTCGCGTAGTAGGCGAGATCGTTGTTGTTCGTGCCTTCGGTGAAGCGACCCTGGGCCGAGTTCACGATGGAGGCGCCGTATTCGAAGCCCTGCGGGTTCACGACGCTGTTGTAGTGGAGGCCGGTGTGGTGGGCGCCGAAACCGAGGCGACGACCGTCGGAGCGGAGGGCGTTGCCGTTCTCGCCTTCGTTCCAATAGCGGTTGGTGATACCGCGCTCGACGGTGGAGAGCTTGCCGGAGGAAGCCTTGAAGAGCGAAGTCAGGGTGCTTTCTTCATAGCCCCAGGTCACCTTGCGGTAGCCGAGGTCGAAAGTGCCGATCTCGCTGGAGTGGGAGACCATCGCGCGGTCAAGCCAGGAGGTGGACGAGGAGGTGGTGTTGCCCGAGGTGTCGAGGACGATGTTACCCGAGATGCCGTTGCCGACGTCGGCGAGGAGCTCGAGGTAGAGGCGACGCATCAGGAAGCTGCCCTGGGTGGGAGCGCCGGCGCTCACGCCAGTCGCGGTGACCTGGGAGTAGTCGAAGCTCTGGTACTGAGCCTGGAAGTAGCCGCCGATGGTGAGACGCTTGGTGGCGTCTTCCTTGACGAACACCTTGTTCACGCCGGAAGCGGAACGAGCCTTGGCGGCTTCGTCCAACGTCTTGGCGCGCTCTTCGGCGGTGATGAGGCCCTTCTTCACGAGAAGATCGAGCGTGGCTTTGTCTTGGGCGAAGGCCGAGACCGACGTAATGGCGGCAGCGGCGATCAGCATGGACTTGAGGGTGCTATTCATGGGTATTGGTGCGGTTATGCGACGGGACTATCTCATCCTATTGTTACAGGATGAAGGCGGCTTGGTGAAGAAACTGCCTTAAAGCCGTCACCCGCAGACGGCTTCCGACCTCAGAAAAGCTGACTTAGGCCCGCAAAAACATCGGCGAACCGCGGTTTCCACGAAAGGTCCGAGCGAATCAAGCCCGTCGCCACGATCCGATTCGGCTGGGTCCGGCCACCTTTCGCCACCCGGGGGCCGGCCGGCGCTGACGGGTCGAACACCGGCGGCTCCACGCCGAGCCGCGTCGCGATCCACTTGGCGAGCGCTTCCTTCGTCACGGGGTTTCCGTCCCCGACATTATAGACGCGCGCGCCGACCGGACCGCCGACGAGCGCGGCGAGGATCGAAGAAGCCGCGTCATCGCGATGCAGGTAGTTGATGAAATGATCGACGCGCCCGCCGATGACGTGGTCGCCGCGACGCAGCTGATCGACGAGATGATGTCGGCCGGGACCGTAAAGTCCTCCGAAGCGCAGCACGCGCGCCTTCGCGAAACCGGCAGAGAGCACGGCCTGCTCGCCGCCGAGGATCGCATCCGCGGTCGGCGCGCCGCCGACAGGCGAGGCCTCGTCGACGACGCCGCCGTCGTCCTGACGATACACGCCGGTGGAACTGGTGAAGACGAAGCCGTGCGCGCCGACGGCCTTAGCCCAGGCCAGCGCGCGCTTCACGCCGAGATCGTAAGCCAAGGCATACGCCTCGGGGCCGCCGCCACCGGTGCTGGCCGCGTAGACGACGGCATCAAAGCGGTTAGGCAGCGCCGACCAATCGCCGGACTGCAGGTCGAAAGCCTCGGCAGGGATACCTTCGGCCCGCAGCTTGTCACGCGAGGCTTCCGAGCGCACGACGCCGAGGACGTCATGACCGGCCGCACGGGCCTGACGGGCGAACTCCGCGCCGACATAGCCGCAGCCGAGCACGGCGATTTTGAGGGAGACGCTCACTTGGGCAGGAAGGAGGCGACCCACTCGGCCGGCGTGGAACCGGACTGGGCGGAGAGCATCCGCAGCAGCTCGCCGGCGTCGGCGACGGCCTGGGCGCGCGGCCCGGGAGCTTCGACGCACTCGCGCAGGCGCGCGGCCAAGGGCGCGGGCTCGCAGGCGCCTTGCAGGTATTCCGGCCAGGCCTGACGCTTGAGGAGGATGTTCGCGATGCCGAGATTGTCGACGCGTCCGGCGATCAGACGACGCCCGACGACCCAGGTGAGCGGGTTGGCGCGATACACGACGGCGCCCGGAATGCCGGCAAGCGCGACGGTGAGCGACATCGTGCCGGAACTGACGAGCGCGGCGCAACCGGCGGCAGGGCCTTCGGAGACGGGCCGCAGGTCGATGCCCTTGGCCTGGTCGCCATACTCGGCGAGCAGGCGGTAGAGTTCCGCATGCACTTCGCCGCCGGTATGCAGCACGAGCGCGCGGCGTTTGGGGTGGTCCTTGCGGAAGAGCGCGAAGGCTTCGACCAAGGCGGGGAAAATCTTGCGGACCGGCTTCGGCCGGCTACCGGGCAGGAGCAGGACCGGACCTTCCGAGTCGTACTTCAATCCATGCTGATGGTCGGCCTCGGCGAAGGGATGGCCGACGAAACGGGCGTCCAGCTTGGTATCGGCGTACACCGCCGGCTCGAACGGGAAGATCGTACCGACGCTGTCCAGGTCGCGCGCCATGGTGAAGCGACGCTTGGGCTTCCAAGCCCAGAGCTGCGGGCTGACGTACTGGATGACGGCGGTCTCGCCGAAGCCGGCGCGCGACAGGCCGGCCTTGCGCAGTTCGTTCGCGAGGCGCAGGTTCAGTCCGGGATAGTCCACGAGGACGACGACCTTCGGCTTCCATTGCGTGGTCCAGCTGACCATGCGCGCGAAGAGGCGGCGGTAGAACGGGTAGGCGGCGAGCACCTCGACGATGCCCACGGCCGAGAAACCGGTCATGTCCAGCAGCAGCTGGGCGCCCGCGGCGCGCAGCTGCGGCCCGCCGAAAGCGGCGATGCGGAGACCCGGACGGGCCTTGAGCAGTTCCGCGACGACCTTCGCGGCGTGCTGGTCGCCCGAATGCTCGCCGGCCACCACGAGGACGTCGACCTCGCCCCCGCGGGGTCGGTCGAAGCTCGCCGGGATGGTCGGGAACGCGCTCATTTGCGCGCCATGCCGGCGCGGATCTGTTCGGTGATCTTGATGGCGACTTCCAAGGCGGTACGGCCGAGCTCGCCGCTGACCTTCGGGCTCTTGCGCTCGCGGACGCATGCGGTGAACGAGGCCAGCTCGATGGCGAGGGGCTCGCCCTTCTCGATCGGGATCTCTTCCTTGGCGAAGCCGCCCTCCGCGGCCGGGTCGACCTTCACGGTGTGGCCCTTCTGGCCCATGAAGTCGATGGAGAGGTAGCCGCCGGTCTGGAAGACGCGGATCTCGCGGTTCTTCTTCAGCGAGACGCGGCTGGCGCTCAGGTTGGCGACGCAGCCGTTCTTGAAGGCGATGCGGGCGTTGGCGATGTCCTCGGTCTTGGTCACGACCGACACGCCGACGGCGTCGATGCGCTCGACCGGGGAATTGGCCAGCTGCAGGACGATGCCGATGTCGTGGATCATCAGGTCCAGCACGACCCCGACCTCGGTGCCGCGCGGCGTGAAGGGCGCGAGGCGCTCGGCGGTGATGTAACGGGCGTCGGTGACGGCCTTCTCGAGGTACGACATCACCGGATTGTAATGCTCGATATGACCGACCTGGACGATGCGGTCGGCCTTGGCGGCGGCGTCCAGGATCTGGGCGGCCTCCTCGAGGGTGACGCAGATGGGTTTCTCGATCAGCAGGTGCACGCCCTTGGCGAGCAACGGCAGCGCGACCGCGGCGTGGTGGTTCGTCGGGACGACGACGCTGACGGCGTCGCAGCCGGCGGCCATCTCCTCGAGCGTGGCGAACCGGCGGCAGTTATGCTTGGCGCAGATCTCGGCCGCGCGGGCATCGTTGGGCTCGAAGATGCCGGCGAGTTCGGCGCCGGGCAGGGTCGAATAGATGCGGGCGTGGTGCTGGCCGAGCGAACCCGTGCCGGCCACCCCGCAGCGGATGCGCGTAGCGGTCATGGCCCCAGACTCCCCCGCCCTACGGCATCCTTCAATCCGAAAACCCGCCCGCCTTGACCTCGAAGCCGAGGCTGTCCTTCGCCCGCTTGACGCGGACGAGGCTGCCGTCGGGGATTTCGCCGGCCAAGATGGCCTTGGCGAGCGAGGTCTCGACTTCGCGCTGCAGGTAACGACGCAGCGGGCGCGCTCCGTAGACGGGATCGAAGCCTTTCTCGGCGATGAGGGCCAGGGCGGTCGGGTCGAAGTCGAGGCGGATCCGCTTGACGGCGAGACGCTCGTTGAGGCCGCGGAGCATGATGCCCGCGATGGCCGCCACCTGCTCGTGGCCGAGCGGGCTGAAGAGCGCGATGTCGTCGATGCGATTCAGGAACTCCGGCCGGAAATGGGCCCGGAGGTCCGCCATGACGGATTCGCGCACGCTGTCGGTGAGCCCGAAGCCGGCCTGCTCGGCGATGTGCCGGCTGCCGATGTTCGAGGTCATGATGAAGATCGCGTTGCGGCAATCCACGGTGCGTCCTTGCGAATCGGTCAGGCGACCGTCGTCCAGGACCTGCAACAGGATGTTGAAGACCTCCGGATGCGCCTTCTCGACCTCGTCGAGCAGCACGACGGCATAGGGATGACGACGGAGGGCCTCGGTCAGCTGGCCGCCTTCCTCATGGCCGACGTAGCCGGGAGGCGCGCCGACGAGACGGGACACGGCATGCTTCTCCATGTATTCCGACATATCGATGCGGATCATCGACTTCTCGCTGTCGAAGAGTTCCGTCGCGAGGGCCTTGGCGAGCTCGGTCTTGCCCACGCCGGTGGGCCCGAGGAACAGGAACGAGCCGACGGGACGGCGCGGATCCTGCACGCCCGCGCGCGAACGCTGGACGGCTTCGGCGACGACGCGCACGGCCTCGTCCTGGCCGACGACGCGGCCCCGGAGATTATCGGCGAGGCGCAGGATCTTCTGGCGTTCGCCTTCGAGCAGTTTGCTCACGGGCACGCCGGTCCAGCGGGCGACGACTTCGGCGACCTCCTCGGGCGTGACGGTCTCGCGGAAGAGACCGGTGGCCGACTTCGCGGCGCCTTCGAGCTTCGCGACTTCCTTCTCGAGGTCAGGGATGGTGCCATAACGGAGTTTGGCGACCTCCTCCAGCTTGCCGGCGCGTTCGGCCTTGGTCATCGCAGTCTTGGCGTCCTCGAGCTGCGAGCGCACGGAACGGACCTTGGTCACGGCCTCCTTGTCGGCCGTCCAGCGGGCGCGGAAAGCCGTCTGCTCCTCGCGGGCGGCCCCGAGTTCCTTGCGGAGCACGGCGAGGCGCGCCTTGGAGGCTTCGTCCTTCTCGTTCTTCAAGGCCGATTCCTCGACCTCGAGCTGGAGCACGCGGCGATTGAGGGCGTCGAGTTCCTGGGGGACGCTGTCGATCTCGGTGCGGATCTGCGCGCAGGCCTCGTCGATGAGGTCGATGGCCTTATCGGGAAGGAAACGGGCGGTGATGTACCGGTCGGAGAGCGTGGCGGCCTCGACGAGCGCGGCGTCCTCGATGCGCACGCCGTGGTGCACCTCGAAGCGTTCCTTGAGACCGCGGAGGATGGAGACCGTGTCGGGCACGCTGGGCGGGTCGACCAGCACCTGCTGGAAGCGGCGTTCGAGCGCCGGATCCTTCTCCACGTGCTCGCGGAATTCCTTGAGGGTCGTGGCGCCGATGCAATGCAGCTCGCCGCGGGCCAGCATGGGCTTCAGGAGGTTGGCGGCGTCCATCGCGCCGTCGGCCTTGCCGGCGCCGACGAGGGTATGCATCTCGTCGATGAAGAGCAGGATGCCGCCTTCGGCGGACTTGACCTCGTTGAGCACGGCCTTGAGGCGTTCCTCGAATTCGCCGCGATACTTCGCGCCGGCCACGAGCGAGCCCATGTCCAGGGAGAACACGGTCTTGTCGCGCAGGCTCTCGGGCACGTCGCCGTTGACGATGCGTTGGGCGAGGCCTTCGACGACGGCGGTCTTGCCGACGCCAGGTTCGCCGATCAGCACGGGATTGTTCTTGGTCCGGCGGGAAAGGATGCGGATGACCCGGCGGATCTCCTCGTCGCGGCCGATGACGGGATCCATCCTGCCCGTGCGGGCGCGGGCGGTGAGGTCCTGGCCATACTTGGAGAGGGCTTCGTAGGTGGCCTCAGGGTTGGCGGAGGTGACGCGCTGCGAACCGCGCACGGCCTGGAGCGCCGCGAGGATCGCCTTGCGGTCGAAACCGACGGCCGCGAAAGCCGGCCGGAGCGAAGGGGCTTCGGCCAGGGCGAGCAGCACGTGCTCGGCCGACACGAAATCATCCTTCATGGTCTCGGCTTCGTCCTTGGCCTTGAGCAGGAGAGCATGCGTCTCGGGCGAAAGGCTCGGCTGACCCGTGGCCTGGGCGAGCTTGGGCAGGCGGACGAGCTGACCGGCGACGGCGGTGGCGAGCGCGGCCTCGTCCTTGCCGGCGCGGCGGAAGAGCGAAGACGTCACGCCACCTTCCTGGGCGAGGAGGCCGTGAAGGATGTGCGCCGGCTCCAGCGAAGGATTGCGACGCTGCATCGCCTCGCTCTGCGCCTGCTGGAGGGCTTCGGAGGTCTTTTCGGTGAGGTTGCCGTAAGGAGAGGACATGCCCTTCTTGATGCACCGAGCGTTCCAACGCCGAGGTTTGATTCGAGGGCCGAAACCTGCCGGATTCGCGGCCGAAGAGAGACAGCCGAGCGACAATGCGTCCCGCGGGCGACGAGTTGTCGCTTCCCTGCCCAGCCCTCCGTCAACCCCTAAAAGACTCTTCGGTACGGACTCCCTTGTTGCCGAAGCCCTCTCCTCGTCGGTAGAAAACCATCATGACGCACGCAGCGGAGCTGGCGACCTTGGAGCGCCTCCTCGACGACCCCTCCCCGGTCGTCCGACTCGCCGTGCTCGGCAAGATCAAGGCGGCCGGCCTCCCGGGAGTGCTTTGGCTCGAAGGCCTTACCAAAGACGAAGCATTCGCGGCCCACGCCCGCACCCTGCTCGCCGACCTTCGCACGCCGGAAGCCGCCGCCCACTCCTTCCTCGCGCATATCCGCGACGCCCACTGCGACCTTGAAGAAGCCTGCCTCCTGCTGGAACGCGCCACCGACCCTTCCTTGGCCGACGACGCCTATTCGGCGGAACTCGACCGCCTGGCCGAGCGCACCCGCGAACTTATCGCCGAGCCGCTCGACGTCCGCGCGAAGTGCCGCCTGCTCTGCCGCGTGATCTTCGGCGAGGAAGGCTACCGCGGCGCCCAGGAGAGCTTCGCCGTACCCTCCTCCTCCCTGCTCTCGCAGGTCATCCGCAGCCGCCGCGGCATCCCGATCTCGCTCTGCCTGATCTTCCTGCTCGTCGCGCGCCGCCTCGGCCTGCCCGTCGAACCCGTCGGCCTGCCTGGACGCTTCATGGTCGGCATCTTCCGCGGACGCGAACCGCTCTACATCGACTGCTACGAAGGCGGGGCCTTCCGCACCCGCGCGGAAGTCCAGCTGCTGCTGCTCGACAACCATCTCCCCGCGGACGAAGCCTTCCTCCTGCCGGTGACCACGCACCAGACGCTCGCGCGTTGCTGCCGCAACCTCGTCTCGCAGTTCGAAGCGCAGGGCGACGACCGTAGCAGCCGCCTGTTCCTCACCTTCGTGCACGCCTTGGAAAAGACCGATGAGCGCGCCTGACACCCTCACGCTGGCATCCTTGCGGACGAGCGAGTTCGCGCCCGGCCAGCTCGGCGTGCTCGGGGACCCGATCGCGCATTCGCTCAGCCCGGCGATGCACAACGCCGCGATCGCGACGCTTGTCCCCACGAACCCGCGTCTCGCCGGGGTGCGCTACCATCGCCTGCACATCGCCGCGGAAGAACTGCCGGCCGCGCTGGCCTTGCTGCACGCCAAAGGCTTCGCCGGGGTGAACCTGACGGTGCCGCATAAGATCCAGGCGCTCACGCTCGCCGAATCTCTCTCCCCGGAAGCGCGTCGCGCCGAGTCCGTCAACACGCTCGTCCGCACCACGTCCGGCTGGATCGGTCACACCACCGACGGACAAGGCTTCCTCGAGGCGCTCCGCGAACGCTCCGGCCGCACCACCCAAGGCCGACCGGTGATCCTGCTGGGCTCGGGCGGCGCCGCCCGCGCGGTGGCCGCGGCCTGCCTCGCCGACGGCTGCGCCTCGCTCAGCCTGCACAACCGTGACGTCGCCAAGGCGACGGACCTCGCCGGCGCGCTCGCCGACGCTCGCGTCCGCGCCGCCGGTCTCGCCGAGATCAAGGCCTCGCCTGAAGCCGTGATCGTCAACTGCACCACGCTCGGACTGAAGCCGACCGACGCCTCCCCCTTCCCCGCTGAGCTGCTCGCGGCCGGCCAGTTCGTCTTCGACACCACCTACGGCAGCGAACCTTCCCGCCTGCTCAAGGACGCCGCCGGACGGGGCGTCATGGGTTGCGATGGACGCTCCATGCTCCGCTGGCAGGGAGCGCTCGCCTTCCGCCTCTGGAACGGCATCCTTCCTCCGGAAGCCCCGATGCGTGCCGCGCTCGGCGAAACCAGCCCTTGAATCCATGACGCTCGTCGACCTGCAGAACTTCGCCAAGCTCCACCCGGGGCTGGCCGCCTTGAGCGCCGGCGCCTTCGGAGCCTGCGTCGGCAGTTTCCTCAACGTCTGCATCCATCGCCTGCCCAAGGGAGAGTCCATCGTCACGCCTGGCTCTCATTGCGCCTGCGGTCAGCCGATACCGTTCTGGTACAACATTCCGCTCTTCGGCTGGCTCTTCCTGCGCGGCAAGGCTAAGTGCTGCGGCGCGAGCATCTCCGTCCGCTATCCGCTCGTCGAGCTCACCACCGCCTTGCTCTTCGTCGCCGCCTGGACGTTCCTGCCTCCGGCGAAAGCCGCGGTCGCCTGCGTCTACCTACCCTTGCTCGTGCTCCTCGCCGGCTGCGACCTCGACGACATGATGGTCCCCGACGCGCCGAACTTCGCCTTGGTCGGCACCGGCATCATCCTCGCGATGCTGGCACCCTCGATCCACGGGGAGACCCTCCACTCGATCGAAGCCGTGAACCGCTTCCGAGCGTTGATGGACGCCCTGCTCGGCCTCGCCGTCGGCACGGCGCTCGTCTGGTGGGTCCGGACCATCGGGACCGTCATGGCCGGCCGCGAGGCCATGGGCGAAGCGGACATCATCCTTTGCGCCGGGGTGGGTGCCTACTGCGGCTGGCAGGGTGCTGTTTTTTGTCTCTTCGGGGGCTCGGTCATCGGGGTCATCACGGCCCTTCCCGGCCTGATTCAGGCCAAAATCAAGGGGGAGGAATACGCCGGAGTGGTGCCTTTCGTGCCTAGCATGGCCATCGCCGGGGCGGTCTGGTTCTTCCGCGGACCCGAGCTGGTGACCCTCTGGCGGGGCTGGTCTGCTTCGTGAATCATTCTGACTTGTCAGCCCCCTCCCCCCGTCCAATCATCGAACTCACCCCACTATGAAGCAGCTCGCCCTTGCTACCTTGATCGCTTCCGCCGCCCTCGTCGGTTGCACCACTTACGACACCCCTAACCATGGTCGTAACGTCTCCCTGGAGCCCTCCCACAATTTCCTCGGCCTCGTGAAGGTCGAGTCCGGCTCCTACGCCCCTTCCGAAAAGGCGACCGTCGGCGCCAACATGCGCGAGTTCAGCAGCCGCCGCCTCACCTCCGGCGACCGTATCACCCTGCTCTGGGGCGCGGTCACCCTGACCGACTACTAAGCCGACAAGTAGCCCTTGCAGAAGCCCCGGATTCGGGGCTTCTTCGTTTACAGGCCATGAACGTCCCCGGAAGCAATGTCGCCCGCCACCTCCGGGTCGCGGCCACCGAGCATCCGGAAGGCTTGGCCACGAAATCACCGGCGGGCGTCACGGCCTCCGGCGAGGTTCGTCATGAAAGCCGGACATTTCGCCAGTTGGACCAAGCGAGCGATGCGGCGGCCGAACTCTTCGCCCGTTCCGGACTCGTCGCCGGCGACCGCGTGCTCCTCGCCGTCCGCCCAGGACACGACCTGATCGTCGGGATGTTCGCCCTGCTGAAACTCGGCGCCGTACCGGTGGCCATCGACCCCGGCATGGGCTGGCCGTCCTTCCTCGACTGCGTCCGTCGCTCCCGCCCGACGGGCCTCGTCGGTCTTCGCTCGGCCACCCTGCTCAGCCGCCTGCCGCTCGCGGCCTTCCGCAGCCTACGCCAACGTATCACGGTCGGCGGCGCGGCGTGGCGCCAGGCGCTCACGTCGGCAAGCCCTGCCCCGCGTCCGCTGGCCGAGGTCCGTCCCGACACGTTGGCCGCGATTCTCTTCACGTCCGGCTCGACCGGCGCGCCGAAAGGCGTGCGCTACACGCACGGGATGTTCGACGCACAGATCGAGCTGGTACGCGCGACTTACGGCATCCGGCCAGGCGAGGTCGACATGGCGATGCTGCCGCTCTTCGCGCTCTTCAATCCGGCCCTCGGGACGACGACCGTCACGCCGCTGCTCGACCCCTCTCGGCCCCTCGCCGCTGATCCGGCGCCGCTCGTCGCCGCGCTCATCGCGGAGAAGGTCACGTGCTCGTTCGGCTCGCCCGCCATCTGGGGCAAGGTCGCCGACCACTGCGAGGCCAAGGGTCTGAAGCTGCCCGACCTGCGTCGCCTGCTCATCGCGGGCGCCCCGGTCTCGGGCGAACTCCTCGCCAAGCTCCGCGTCATCGCGCCCCACTGCGTCACGCATACTCCCTATGGCGCGACGGAATGCCTGCCGGTCACGACCATCACCGCCGACGAACTCCTCGGCGAAGCGCGTCAACAAGCCCTCCGCGGCCAAGGCACCTGCGTCGGCCGACCGGTCAGCGGCGTGGAGATCCGCGTGATCCGCGAGACCGAAGGACCGATCGCGACCTTGGCCGAAGCTCGTGCCTGCGCGCCCGGCGAGATCGGCGAGATCATCGCGACGGGTCCGAGCGTGACCCGCGAATACGACGGCCTCCCGGAGGCCACGCGGCTCGCGAAGATCGCCGATGGCGACCGCATCTGGCACCGCATGGGCGACCTGGGCTCGCTGGATGCTTCCGGTCGTCTGTTCTTCTTCGGCCGTCGGGTCGAAAAAGTCCGTACCGCCGACGGCGACCTGCCGACCGAATCGCTCGAGCCGGCCTTCCGCCAGCACCCTCAGGTCTTCCGCTGCGCGCTGATCGGCCTCGGCGCCGCCCCGCGGCAGACGCCGGCGCTGGTCGTCGAACCACGCTCCGGACATTTCCCCGAGACGGACGTCGCGCGGGGCGCATTCATCAAGGAACTCCGCTCGGTCGCCTCCGTCCATCCGCAGTCCGACCGCGTGCGGCACATCGTCTTCCAGCGCGCCTTGCCGGTCGACGTCCGCCACAACGCCAAGATCCACCGCCTGCAGCTCGCCCAGGAATGGAGCGTCCGCCTCCCGCGATGAACACGCCTCTCGTCCTCGTCACCGGCGGCGCCGGCTTCCTCGGCCAGGCCGTGGTCCGCCGTTGCCTCGCCCGCGGCTACCGCGTCCGTGTGCTCGGCCGCACGCCGCTCACCGGCGAACTCGCGAACCAGGTGGATTTCCATCGTGGTGACATCGGCGAGCGCGCCACCGTCGACACGGCCGTCCAAGGCTGCGACTACGTCTTCCATGTGGCCGCCAAGGCCGGCGTCTGGGGTCCATGGGAAGAGTACCTACGCATCAACATCGACGGCACGTCGCACGTCGTCGACGCGTGCAAGGCCCACGGCGTCCGCGCCCTCGTGCACACGAGCACCCCGAGCGTCGTCTTCAACGGCGAGGCGTTCCGCGGCGCCGATGAGTCGCTGCCCTACGGCGACAACTGGCTCTGCGCCTACGCCGAGACCAAGGCGATCGCCGAGGAAGTCGCGCTCAAGGCCGCCTCGGAAAAACTCAAGGTCTGCGCGCTCCGGCCGCACCTCATCTGGGGGCCGGGCGACCACCACCTCTTCCCTCGCGTCCTCGCGCGCGCCCGCGCCGGCAAGCTGCGCATCGTCGGCGACGGCGAGAACCAGGTCGACGTCACGCACGTCGACACCGCGGCCGACGCCCACCTCGGCGCGCTCGACGCCCTCCTCGCCGGACGTGCCAACGGCAAGGCCTACTTCCTCTCGCAAGGCGAACCCGTGAAGCTCTGGGCCTTCATCAACCGGCTCCTCGTCGGCGCCGGCGAAAAGCCCGTCACGCGACGGATCAGCCAACGTTCGGCCTATTGGCTCGGCGCGCTGCTCGAAGGCGTCTGGACGCTCTGCCGCCTCAAGGGCGAACCGCCCATGACCCGCTTCGTCGCCGTCGAACTCGCCAAGGACCATTGGTTCGATGTCTCCGCCGCCCGCCGCGACCTCGGCCTCAGGCCGGCCGTCGACACCTGGGCTGAGCTCGACCGCCTCGCCGCGACCCTGCGGACGAAATAACGGATGTTCGTGGCGATGATGGGCAAGGACACGCTCGACCCGGCCGTCGCCCCCGACGTGTACGTCGTCGTCCGCGACATCGACCTGCACTACCACGCGCCGATCCGTCCGGAATGCGACGTGAAGCTCATCCTGAGCGTACGCAAGGTCCGCGCCGCCGGCCTGACCGTCGACTTCGAGTTCCGCAGCGCCGACTTCTCCGTCCTGCACGCCAAGGCCTCCCGCACCGTGTGCCGCATGGACGGCACCACGCATCAGCCCGCCGCCTGGAGCGAAGAGTTCCGCGCGAAGCATGAGGCGTTGGTGCGCTGAAGCGTAGAGGGCTGAGTAGAGGACAGCATAGAGGTCTGAATGGAGGCCTGAATTGATCAATTCAG